>JBBRHU010000184.1:0-6731 GCA_038222255.1 Fimbriimonadales bacterium
ATGGCCCTCTGTTGTGGTAACTATGTGAACCATGCCTGAAGAGATCGAACTTAATCCCCACGAGGACACTGAGCGCGTTCACGAAAACGCTCACGGACACCACGATGGAGGCTGGCTCCGCTGGGTTCCACTCTCAACCGCGTTACTCGCGGCGGTAGCAGCTGTCGCCGCGCTTCAGTCTGGTGCATTCGTGAATGAGGCATTGCTCGTGCAGAGCAAGGGCGTGCAGTTCCAGAGCCAGGCCAGCGACCAGTGGGCTTTCTATCAGGCAAAAAGTATCAAGAGTCATGGGAGCCGGGAGACTGCGGACTTACTTCCGAAAGGCTCTCCGCTGATTGAGAAATACAAATCGGAAGCCACGAGGTACGACAAGGAGACCACCGAGATAAAGGAAGCGGCGACGAAGCTAGAGGAAAGACGAGACGAACAAGGGAAGGAGGCCGGCCATCTGATGCACCGGCACCACCAATTCGCATACGCCGTCACCTGCCTCCAGGTAGCGATCGCGCTTTCCGCCATCACCGCGCTCAGCAAGAAGAAGCCGATGTGGTTCGGCAGCCTCGCCCTCGGAATCCTCGGAATTGCGCTGATGGTGCAGGGGTTAAGGGGCTAGCAGAGCTGATATTCGGGGGTCGCCACCATAAGGCCGGACAGGCTGGCCAAAAGGATGCTTGCCTTTTCTTTGTCCTTGAGTGCCTCGACTCCGCCTAGCTTTTTCACGGCTTCGGCCAAGATCGGGAGCTTTGCGTCTGGGATGTGCGCGTCGAAGATTTCGACAATGTGCTTCACGATCTCCATTTCGTTTGTCACCCGATTCTCGTTGATCAACTTCGCGGCAATCATGCTGGAGATGGGGCGGTTGGTGTCGTCCCCACGGAGGATCATTGTTGGAAATGTCTGGCGCGCGGTCATGTTTGCAGTTGTGATCCAAGCCTCGCCCCAGTTCCAGCCACTTACGTTTGGCGGAAAGTGAAGGAGGAACCCCTCTCTCGACATCAAGAAGAGTAAGCCCTCTGCGGCTCCGCGTAACTCTTGTTTCATCGGCTTGTATGGATTCGGCACCTCGCCCCTAAGCCCAAGGAGCACGGGTTGAATCCCGAGTTGCCTGAACCACGCCACGTAATAGTCGATCGGGCTTCGATGACGCTTGAGAACATTCGCATCTGACCAAAACTCGTCCGACGCCGCGATCACCTTGAGCATCGGCTTGATCTCTAGGTTCGACTCGCTCATCACTTTGGCGAGCTTCGTCTTCAGTCCATCAGAAATCGGTGGCTCGATAAACCACTTCGCAAGTTTGTGGCTGATGAACTCTGGGCACCGCGCTTGCGCGCAGAGATGATCGAGAACATCGTCGCCCGAGAACTTCGCGGTTTTTGAGAGGATCGTCTTCTCACCGGAATCGTGTAGCGCAGGAACGTCACAGAAATTGAGCGCCATCTTCTCTTCGCGAGCGCAACGGTCGATGATCTGCTCGAACGGAGTTTGTCCACCAAAGTCGACGTAGTGAATCCCCCAGCCTGTAAAGGCGCGGGCTGCTTCTTGAATATCTTTCTCGGTGTAATGTCCCGCGCCGAGAGTGAAAAGCTCCATGACCTCGCGTGCAACGTTTTCGTTCGGCTTCCCCTTCACGCTCATTTGGGCATCGAGATAGAACACCATCGCCGGAGTTTTTGAAACTTCATGAAGGAGAGTTCGGAAGTTTCCACTCGCGTTCCGGCGGAGCACCTGCTGATATTCGAGCACCGAAGGGCCGTAGAAGACCTTGTCTCCGCTAACTGCAAAATGGTTGTGCCAAAAAAGCGTGAGCCGCTCTTGAAGTGGCCGCTGAGTGAGCAGGAGTCGGAGAGACCACCATGCTGCGAATCGAGGCGGATCGAGCATGAGCAACCCTTCCTCCCCATATCCTGTCATCTCATAAGGGTTGACGGGAAACTTTTCATCGACCTTCTCATAGTTAATGAGCCGGTCGATGGTGCCCTCAACGCCAAGTGGGGCGTACTGATCGACCTCGTACTTCCCTGCTCCGAGGCCAAAGCGTCGAAGCAGGTGACTGATCTTCTCGCGTTCATTCATGGGCTTAACCCATTATATGAATGATCAGCCAAGGAAGTTGCAGTCTTTGGAAGACCGTTTCATCAATCACCACATCACCGGCGCTGTTTACACCAATTTGAGTCAGTAGTCGTTGCTTGGCATCCGACCTGTGAGGCAGTGACCGGGAGATGGGGATCGAGAAGAGCTTCTCCCACCGGCTAACCTCGCCCCTCGAGTTCTCAAGGAATGGCAATCGCCCCATAATAGGTGCATGCTCACGGTGGCGCTCGCAATGACCTTTCACACACAAGGCGGAAAACCAGGACTCGAAGACCTTCAAAAACTGATCGCAGCCAAAGGAGCAAGTGCTGCGAATATTGTCCGAGGACTCTACAAGGCTGAGGACTTGAAGAAGGGCCCGAACATCATCGACCAAGGAACTAGAGCGCTCTTTGCGGTTGATGCTGGGCCGGGCATCCACGAAGTCGAAGTCGTGAGCCAAGGCAAATCGCTGTTCAAACTGACGTCTCTCGGGGACGGAATCTTTGCTACGGTCCAGCAGTTCAACGATGGCGACGGATTTCCTTTCGACTATGTGATCGACGGCAAGCCATTACGCAAGAACGTGGAATTTGAAGTCTACAACCCAAATCCATTGACGCAGACACCCCCAGGTGGATTCAAAGGCGAGCTCAGAGCGATGGGCGAATGGAAGAGTCAAATCTTCCCCAATACCACTCGCAAGTGGTACGTCTACTTGCCGCCTAACCTCGATGCTGCAAAGGAATACCCGCTCCTCGTCGCCCAAGACGCCCAGTGGGATCGGCAGTGGATCGCGAATGGAATCGAAAACTGCGCCCGCGAAAAGATCATTCCAGAGGTCGTCGGCGTCTTCATCGAGCCTGGACAGATGAAGGCTGGCGAATACAGCAATCGAGCGTTTGAATACGATTCGCTCAATGGCTCCTACGCCAAGTTCCTCCACGAAGAAATCCTCCCCCAAGTCGAGAAGATCGTAAAGCTCAGCCACGATCCCGCAAAGCGGGCAATCACCGGAATGAGTTCTGGTGGCATTTGTAGCTTCACCACATGCTGGGAGCGTCCCGACTCATTCAGTACTGCCCTGACGTTCATCGGAAGCTTCACGAACATCGCCAGCGGCGAGTCAAAGCGAGACGGCGGCCACAACTACCCATTCATGGTCCGCAAAATGGACAAACGCCCGATCCGCCTTTTTATGCAAGACGGCGAAAACGATCTGAACAACGAGCATGGCGTCTGGTGGCTCTGCAACCTCCAGCTCGTCGCTGCGCTAAAGTGGAAAGGCTACGAAGTCTCCTGGAACCCAGGCAAGGGCTTCCACTCCACCAAGCAAGCGCGTCGGATCTTCGATCAGGCGTTGAAGTTCTGGATTGGGGAGAAGTAGTACGGCCGCGACGATCGAATAGCTAAGGCGATGTCGATGGTCGCGTGGTTACCGCCGCTCTTGATGGGCCCATAGGATCCACGCTTGCCTCAACTCGCGGACGCGTTCGAAGACAGAGCTTGCGTGGCCGTGCCGAGGGCTCAACGGCGAGCCGGATGGGTGCGCCGTTCGATCTCAAAACGAAACTTCTCGATTCTTGCGAATAATTCATTGGTAGATTGCCAATTTTGGGAATCTACCAAAATTGCAACCATGAAGGTCAATCCAGTCCGCAACCTCAAGAAGGCCGATTCGGCTGGGAATCCTATGTCCAGCACAACTCTCCCGTCGCCTGGCGAGCGTTCTGGTTCTTCGGACCAGCCAGTCGAGAGATCACGGCTGTGGCAATTACGCCACACCCGTGATTCAACTCTGCCCGATGTTTGGAAGCCTCAGTAAGACTTCGCGAAAACTACACGTTTCGCGCTAGGCTTGCCGCTGTAAACGCACACACCCGGCACATCGTCCGACGGGTTGAGGGGAACGAAGGGTATGCAGCGGATCGTGGCCTTGGTCTTGGCGCTGATCGCGTCTTCCGATTCTTGCGTTCCGTCCCAGTGCGCGAGGACGAAGCCTGCTCCACCGGTGTCGGCGAAGTTTGCTTGGAACTCTTCCCACGTATCGATTCGCCTAGTGTTTGCCTCACGAAACGCTAGGGCTCGGTCGAAGAGGGCTTGTTGCATCTCTTCGAGTTGCGCGCAAACATAAGTCTCGACGTCGTCGAGGCTCAGCGTCACCTTTTCACCGACATCTCGGCGAGTGATGATCGTCGTGTTCGCATCGAGATCTCGAGGTCCGAGTTCCATGCGGAGACACGCGCCGCGCATTTCCCAGTAGTTGTACTTAAACCCTGGGGACTCCTTTTCTCGCGAATCAACTTTCACACGAACGCCCTTCTTTTTCAGCGAAGCGGCAATCTCGTTAGCTCGACCCACGGTTCGCGAGCGGGTTTCTTCGTCACGGCCCATCGGAATGATCACGAGTTGAACTGGCGCGAGCTTAGGCGGACAAACAAAGCCCTTGTCGTCCGAGTGAGCCATGATCAGCGTGCCGATCAGCCGCGTCGAAGCACCCCAGCTCGTCGCGAACACATATTGGAGTTGGTTCTCCTTGTTCACAAACTGGGTGCCGAATGCCTTCGCAAAATTGTCGCCAAGGTGGTGGCTCGTTCCCGCCTGAATCGCCTTGAGGTCTTGCGTTAGGGCCTCAATCGTGTAAGTGTGGTCAGCTCCTGCGAACTTCTCACCTTCCGACTTGGTGCCCTGAATGACCGGCACCGCCATCCACTCTTCCGCGAATGTCGCATACACGCCGACCATCGTCATCGCCTCGGTCTCAGCTTCTTCCCATGTCGCGTGGGCGGTGTGCCCCTCTTGCCACAGGAATTCAGTTGTTCGAAGGAACTTGCGGGTTCGCATTTCCCAGCGCATTACGTTGGCCCACTGGTTGATCAAGAGCGGCAGGTCGCGATAGCTTTGGATCCACTTGGTGTACGTGTTCCAAATAATCGTCTCGCTAGTTGGACGGATGATGTACTCCTCTTCCAACTTCGACTCCGGATCTACGACCAGCCCCTTACCATCTGGCGAAGCCATCAGGCGGTGGTGAGTGACAACGGCGCACTCCTTTGCGAAGCCCTCTACGTGATCTGCCTCACGCTCAAGAAACGACTTAGGGATGAGCAACGGGAAGTAGGCGTTAACGTGTCCGGTCTCCTTGAACATATCGTCCAAGGCTCTTTGCATGTTCTCCCACACGGCGTATCCGTGAGGCTTGATGACCATGCAGCCGCGAACGGCAGAGTCTTCGGCCAAGTCGGCCTTGACAACGAGTTGGTTGTACCACTCGCTGTAATCTTCACTCCTTGCAGGTATTCCCAGGTTGCTCATAGCCCCCCGATTGTGACACATGCCAAGTTCAGGCCCTGCCCCTGCAAAACTGACCACTTTTTTCCGACGATTTCGTATAGATATGGCAATCGCATCAGGAATGGACTTGCCGGAGGCGTACGGCGAAATCCTCGTTCAAGCCGCCATCCACGGGCCATTCGCCATCCTGATCGTCTCTGCTGAAGGCGCGGTCCGTTGGTGCAATCCCAACGCAAGGGTCTTCTTTGGTGAGGGAATGGTGACGACCGGCGCGCTCCTCCAGACTGCGCTCTGGGGAGACACAGGTCAACACCAAGAACTCGCCCAACTTGCAGGAGAGCCTTTTGAAGTTGCTATCCAAAGAGCACACGGTGGCCAACGCTGGCTCGAAGTTCGGCTAGCGGGATTGCCTTCCGGGGAAATTGTCGCTGTAGTCCGAGACGTTTCCGAGAGAATCTTTGAGAGAGATAGGTTGACCCAAGAACGTGACTTACTCTTCGAAATTCTCGATCGGGTCGGTTCGCTCGTCCTCGTCACGGATTCCGACGGCAGAGTGGTTCTTTACAACCACGCCGCCGAGATCGCCTATGGCTATGCCAGCGATGAGGTCATCGGCCAACACTACTGGGATGTTCTAGTCCCAGCAGAGAAGCGCGAATATTCCCGTACGACGTTCTCGGCAATGAAGCCTGTGGACTTTCCGGCGCACTACGATTCACACTGGGTTCGGAAAGACGGCTCAGACATCTCGGTGAGTTTCACCGACACATGCATCAACTTCCCTGATGGCTCGATACGCTTTGTGATCGGCACGGGCGAAGATGTCACCGAGCGAAGACGCATCGAAGATCGCCTTCGTGAATCAGAGTTTCGATACCAAATTGCAGTCGAGGGCGCATCGGAAGGGCTCTGGGACCTTGATGTACTCACGAACAAGTGCTTCTACTCGCCTAAATACAAAGAGCTTCTTGGCCTCGAGCCACAGGAAGACCTCTCAGATTCCGCAGCCTTCCAGAGCCGAATTCATCCCGAGGACCTTGAGGCAGCGATGTCTGAGCTTGACGCACTCCTCAAGGGCACCAAGGATCATTATCGGGTCATGTTCCGCGTAAGGTCGAATGACCAGCAGTGGAAATGGATCGAATCTAGGGCAACAGCGATAAGGGACGAGGAAGGCAAAACGGTGAGAATCGTCGGAAGCCACGTCGATCGAACGAGTGAGCAGGAAACTCAACAAAAGCTCGTGAGTGCGGCAAGGCTGCTCGCCGAATCTCAGGCGATCGCGGACATTGGTAGCTGGGAGCGCGACCCAGAATCTCGCCAAGACTTCTGGAGCAAACACAATTTCGAGATCTTTGATT
>JBBRHU010000185.1:0-6700 GCA_038222255.1 Fimbriimonadales bacterium
CGAAGAGATATTGGAAGCCGCAGCGGCAGAGATCGGCGCTGAGACGCGCTCTTATGTAGTTGACATCTCCGATGCAGAAGATATCGCCTGGTGGGTCGAACAAACCCAAACCGATCTTGGACCCGTTTCGATCTTGGTCACCAACACCGGTGGACCTCCCGCTGGCGCACTCAGCGACATGACGGATGAGCAGTGGCAGTCTGGCTTTGATAGCACCTTGATGAACATTGTCCGACTCGTTCGGCTGGTTTCGCCGGACATGGCTGCAGCGAATTGGGGTCGAATTGTCCACATCACCTCGCTCGTCGCGAAGGAGCCAAACCCGATCTTGCCGATTTCAAGCACTCTTCGAGCCGGAATCATGGCATTGACCAGGCTTCAAGCCACCGAACTCGCAGCCCAGGGAATCACCGTAAACGGCGTCCTTCCCGGACACACTTTCACAGACCGACAGCGACACCTCGCTCAGGTCCGGTCGGAGAAAGGTGAAGGAACTCCCGAAGAAGTCCTCGCCGCGACGGGTGCGAGTGTTCCCGTCGGCAGGCTGGCAGAGCCCGAAGAGATCGCAAACGCAATTGCGTTCTTCTGCTCGACCGGAGCTGGCTACGTCACAGGCACAAGCCTTCTCGTGGACGGCGGGTTGACTCACGGACTAGGCTAGCCGAATTTCTGATAGCTTTCCGGGTACAAGGGAGGGAGACTGACGATGCCTCTATTTTTCGTCTCCTTTCTCCCTCGCCTGCTTCTTGCTAGTGAACCGATTGTCACCCCCTATCGCCAGTCGGAAAAGCTTGCGATCGGGTCCGTAGACGCCGATAAAAAATCTCTCCCGACCTACGGCCAGGTTGATCTTAAGGTCGACTTTCACGCCACTTTTGATAACCCTTTTGACCCCGAAGACGTCTCACTGGACGCCGAGGTCAGAACCCCAACAGGCAAAGTTCAAAAGATCCCCGGCTTCTACACACGGGATTTTCAGGCTCAACTTGTCGACGGCAAGGAGGTCCTCAACCCTAATAGCCCTCCACAGTGGCACGTGCGGCTCTGCCTGACCGAACTGGGAAACCATGTCGTCAAGGTCATCGGAAAGGATCGTCACGGGAGTGTCACCTCAGAAACCGTTACCTTGCGCGCTTCAGAAACAAGCCTTGACGGTTTCATTCGGGTCAGCGCCAAGAATCGAAACTGGTTCTCGTTTGACTCCGGCAAACCATACTGGCCGCTCGGGGCGAACGCCTGTTGGGGTGGAGAGAAAGGCGTCTCAGCCTACGCCGACTGGTTCAAGAAGTCTGGCGATGCAGGTTGTAACTACTCTCGGCTCTGGCTTTCCCCGGATTGGACCACATTCGCACTGGAGCGGACTGGCAAGCCAGAGGAAGGAAAGGGACTTGGACAGTTCGACCTAGGCAATTGCTGGCGAATCGACGAAGCCCTTCGCCTCGCCGACAAGAACGGCATTTCGCTCATGCTGACGTTGGATTCTTACAACATCCTGCGCCAGAAAGATGCCTCCCCCTACTGGGACAAGACGCCACACAATCGAGAGAACGGAGGGCCGATTCGAATCTGGACTACGTTCTGGACCTCCGAGGTCATGGATCGACTGTACAAGATGAAGATCCGCTACCTTGTCGCTCGGTATGGAGCGAACCCCCGAGTTATGGCCTGGGAGCTCTGGAATGAAGTCGATCTCACCCAAGACTTTCAGTACGAGCCCGTGATCGCCTGGCATCGAAGGATGGGGCAATACCTGCGCGAAATCGATCCCTACAAGCATCTCGTCACGACCAGCATGGCGGACCCGATGGGTAAACGCGAGCTCCAACTTCTTCCAGAGCTCGACTACGTCCAAACCCACGCCTACTCCGAGAACATCGCAGAAGCGGTGGCCTACCAGTGCAGCCGAAAGTCGCAATGGGGCAAGCCGCACTACGTCGGAGAGTTTGGTGCAGACGCTGAAGGGCCGAGGACAAAGGACGATCCGCTAGGTCTACAAATCCACGATTCACTGTGGACCAGCCTTTCCATGGGTTCATCAGGCGCTGCGATGAGTTGGTGGTGGGACAACTACATCGACCCACAAAACCTCTACCCTCTCTATCGTGTGATGGCCGATTTCGTGAAAGGCATCGACTGGGTGCGGGAAGATTTTCAGACGATTGACGCTACTTGCGACTATCAGTCTCGTCCAACCGGCCCTCAGTATGTCGACCTTGCGCTCGAAAACGGGCCGACCACACTCAAGCAAGGCCCACACAACTTGCCGCAGACGATTGTCATCCAAAACGGGAAGGCCGGCGGAGACTTGCCAGCTTCTGGGTTTTTGCATGGAAAGCAGAACCACCCAGACCTTCACAACCCGCTAACGTTCAAGGTGAATCTCGACCGCCCTACGCAATTTGATATCGAGGTTTCCGAAGTATCTGGATCTGGTGGCGCAAATCTGACCGTGATGCTAGATGGCGACCGCGTGTTGACAAGAGAATTTGCAGACCCAGATGGCAGTAACAAGACCGAAACGCTGAACCAATACGCGGGGACATTTGGCTTTGAGATCCCCGCCGGGCGGCACACAATTGTTGTCGAAAATACCGGTGCGGACTGGGTGAAGGTCGGCTATCGGTTTAAGAACTTTGTTCGCAAGGCGACTCCGCCCATGGAGATCAAAGCTATTCTTGGAAACGACACCGTCATCGCTTGGCTTCGGACGGAAGGTCGATCATGGCGTCGAGCGATTGTCGGCAAGACAACATTCCCACCAGTCGCTCCGTCCGTGGTCGGACTAGATGGCCTCGCTGCTGGAACGTGGAAGATTCAGGTTTGGGATACTTGGACAGGTAAGGTTCGTGACGAACGGCTAGAAACTGTTGGAAACAGGGGAAAGATTCGGGTGAGAGTCCCGTCCTTTTCTGGAGACCTCGCCCTTAAATTGGTGCGTGTGTAGGCTTCATGGATATTGATCGCTTTGATTTTCTTTCGATCGGCAGCGGCCTCGCTGGGTTGACCTATGCGTTACGCCTTGCCGATCACGGCCGGGTTTGCATTTTGACTAAAGGTGAAGTCACAGATTCCAACACCAGCTGGGCGCAAGGCGGAATCGCGGCGGCGGTTGGGGAAGCGGACAGCTGGAAACTGCACGAGCAAGACACGCTCATCGCCGGCGCGGGCACCTGCGACCCGGAGGCAGTTCGCTTGCTCGTCCAGCGAGCACCCGACGCGATTCAGTGGCTCGTTAGTCTCGGAACTCGCTTTGATCAACATGGCCAAGACCTTGCCTTAGGGCGCGAAGGTGGCCACAGTCGAAACCGAATCGTTCATCACGCCGACAAGACCGGCTGGGAGATTGAGCGCGCCGTAGCGGAGGCAGTTCGGACTCACCCAAACATCACCGTTTTTCAACACGCCCTCGTCACCAACCTTGTCATGCACGAAGGCCGATGCGTTGGAGCAGTCGCTGAAATCGACGGCGTCGGTCCCCGAGGGTTCCTTGCGAAGGCGACTCTTCTGGCAACTGGTGGGTGTGGGAAACTCTACCAGCACACGACGAACCCCCGTGTTGCGACTGCAGACGGGTTGGCATTGGCAGCGGATATTGGCGCAGAAATTCGGGGAATGGAGTTCATGCAGTTCCATCCCACCACGCTTTTCCATCCTCAGATGCGGTCATTCCTGATCACCGAGGCGGTACGTGGGGCGGGGGGAACGCTTCGAAACCACCTTGGTCGGAGGTTCATGTACGACTACGATGAACGGCTGGAACTCGCGCCCCGCGACATCGTCTCGCGCGCGATCGACTCAGAAATGAAAAAACACGAAACCTGGTGTGTGTATCTCGATGTCACTCACCTGCCGAAAGCCAAGATCACCGAAGAATTCCCGACGATTTATGAACGGCTGGAGTCGATCAATTTGGAGATGGAAAAGGAGTGGATCCCGGTCGTGCCTGCTCAGCACTACAGTTGTGGTGGTGTCGTGACCGACCTCCACGCACGCACGAAAATTCCCGGCCTCTTTGCGGCGGGAGAAGTCGCCTCAACCGGCGTCCACGGCGCAAACCGTCTGGCCAGCAATAGCCTGCTGGAGGCCTTAGTGTTTGCTAAAGAAGCTGCAGAATATTCACTCAACGAGCCTGAACTTCCCGAGGAGGTCAGCTTGCCTAAGCCTCCGCACTGCATCCCAGAGGCTGACGCGATTCGGATTCGTAGAGCCCTTCAGAAGTTGATGACCCACCACGCGGGAATTGTGCGAACATCTGCCGGATTGCGATCGGCGGTCTCGGGCATCAAGCAGCTTCAAAAGAGCTTTGATGCGCTACCGGATAGCCCGGTCGCAACCTATCCTGTCGAGACGAGGAACTTGCTGATCGCGGCTAAGTTTGTGGTCGAACAGGCACTTGCTCGTCAGCAAAACGTCGGGCTCCACTTCAACTCTGACCTCGTTACTGTGACCGCTCCGTGAACCGCTGCACTGGAATTGCCGATGGGATCTTTCGAGCCCACTCTGGATACTCCAGCAGGGTCTTCACTGGGCCGCTCAGATCGGGGACGTATTGCAGTTCAAGCAATCCGTAGCTATTTTCGATTTTAAGCCGGGCTAAGTTGTCGCCTTTCGAGAGCTTGACGGGGTGTTCGCAGCCGAGAGTCCACGACCCTGGTTTGGGCTCTGCACAGAACCACTCTAGAATCGACTTCTTGTCTTGCACGGTGCAGGAGATCGCGGGTTCTCCGTAAACTCGGATCGGGCCGAGGATAGAGTTGAACCAATCAGACGCCGTGCCTGCTTTTGCCATCCGAAGGCCGAACACTGCTTGTCGGAGATCCCATAGTGTTTCCAAAAGTGGCTCTTCTTTTGCGACAAGCCCCTGTCGATGACGCCAACCTTGCAACCCTCGTTCTGCGCTTAATCCAGCTTGGAGCATCGCCGCAGCGAGCCGCTTTTCCGGCAGAGGCGAGAAAGCTCCTGATAAGGCCGCAATTGCCGCGGCGCGTCGATTCACCTTGGGATCAGCACTATTAAGCTGCCAGTTGCTCCAATCTGTTCGCCATTGGAGCGAGGTGAGGAGCGCATTCGGTTCGGGTCCTCCACGCTTCACTGCGGTCATCACATCGCAGAGAAAGCCTTGGGCAGCGATAAGGTCAAGAGCCCGCCCTTCCTTCTCGTAGGGAAGTTGTTGCCCTGTCCACGGTTCAGCTTTGAATTGGACTTGACCCAAGAACTCGGTGAGGCAGTCCTCTGCGGTCCTCAACGTCTGGACGTCGCGATATGCCAGAAGGTTTTCGAACGCGACTTCGACCACGCTCGGCACGTCGAACGGCGACACTGTCCCCAAGGCGGCGGGGGTGCCCCCTGAGACGAGCGCACGACCGGCTGGAATCCGACGGATTGGAAATCGGATTCGCAGTTCTGTTCCCTTTACAAAGTCGCAAGCACCTTCCTCGGTTACGATTGGGGAACCCGCCATAGGCGATTCGATTCCGATCGGGTAGCCACCAATCTCCGCAAATCGTGCGGCGATCGGCACCACCGCAAGCGGCTGGTCGAAAACCCAAGTCGCGGTAACGGACTGCATATCGGCGACGACTCGGACCCTTAGCAAATTTGCGACGGGAAGGGCAAAGTGATCGAGCACCGGCTGGACATCTTGCACAAGCTGACCCATGGACGCAGCCGTAGAAGTTGGCCGAGGCTTGGTTCCGAGCGGTAAGCCAAATCGAACCCATCCTTTGAGCCCTTTTGATTTGAGTAGCCAAGCGCCGGGCTTGCCGCTGATCTGCCATCCTGCAGTTCCATCGGGAACGGACATGATCCACGCCGGCTGGTTGTCTTGGAATGAAAGAAGGCACCACTTCAGGTTGGGCGTCGGCACGCCATTGAGGACGCTCCCTTCGGTCCACGTAAGTGCCGGACTTGCCAGAGAGGTGAGTTTTAGTTCGAGCTCAGTCGGACAGTAAAGCGAGATGCCCGCACCAAGAAGGTTCATCTTTACCTTCGCGGGATTTGGCCCTTTTCCCTCGGTTTCGACAACCTGTTGGGTCTCGTTTGTGAGGACAGGCTTCCAAGTTGAGATGGGCGTGCCAAAGGAGAGTCGGTCTGCCCCGGAGAATTTTGCTCGGAAGCCTGACCGGTCAAACACAATCCCTGGTAGCGATGGAGTTTCGGTGTAGCCGAATCGCCCGAAAGCCTGACCGAAGGAAACCGATACCCACCAGAGAAGTATCGAAAGGCTAATTAAAAGACGCACCAAGGAGCATGAATCCGATTCGCTTCGATCGGAGAGACCAGGTTAGACCGACTTCGCGCCAACCGATTCGGTAGGCGAAGAGGTAGTTGTAGTCGAGAAATCGGGTTGAGTTAAAGCGATCCATCGTGTACTGGTAGGCAACTCGCCACTGGGGAGCGATTCGGTAGGATGCATCACCAAAAAGGCTCACTCGATCCACATCAAGGCTCTTGCTTCCGAAGATGGATGTCGAGAATCGCCCTCTGGAAACGTACATCTGCGCGCTGAGCCGATGACGTCCCACCACCTTATCGTTGAACCCGTCCTGAGTGTAATCGTAGAAGATGAGCGAGGTGATGCTTTCAGTGAATCTGTGGCTTAGAGTGGCGTTGCCAACAAATCCGACGGGCATCTTACCTCGTGATCCTGCAAGCTGGGAGGCAACCAGGTTCGTCGAAAGCGACGTGGTTTTGCCAAGCT
>JBBRHU010000186.1:0-6673 GCA_038222255.1 Fimbriimonadales bacterium
TTCAAGGCCAGACTCCCCACGCAAAATTGCTCGGCTCCGACGTCGGCGGGGCGCTCATGAGTCTGCAAGTCGAATTCGCGAAGCCGGTCTCCTGGGGTGTGCTGACGCCCGATACCCAAGAGCAAGCGATTGACCGATCCGGGATGAAGCTCGGCAACAAGGGGCGCGAGGCTGCACTGGCGGCTCTTGAAGTGATCTCGGTGCTGAGGCAACTGTAGCCTTGTCTGTCGGCGAGATCGTGATGCTGATCGTGGTCGGAGCGATTGCCTCCGCCGTAAACGCCGTCGCTGGAGGCGGCTCACTGCTTTCCTTTCCCGCTGTACTCATCGGTGCGCGGCTCCCAGAAACTATCGCCAATGCGACGAACTCGTTCAGCCTTTGGCCGGGTGCGGTAGGCGCGGCGGTTGGTAGCTTCAACCTGTTTTCGAAGGCGGGACACTACTTCAAGGTGTTGGCCGTTCCGACCCTCCTTGGCTCTTCCTTTGGCGCGATTCTTCTCCTGAATACGACCGACCAGACGTTCAAGCACCTGATTCCTTATCTGATCCTGGTCGCCTCACTCTTGCTGCTACTTCAGCCGAAGGTGAAGAAGATGGTTGGCCACGTGACAACCCACGTTCCGACCTGGACGGCGGTTCTGATTCAATTCCTCGTCGCGACTTACGGCGGCTATTTTGGTGCGGGCATGGGAATCATGATGCTCGCCAGCTTCGCGCTCTACATGGACGGCACGATTCACGAGCTTAACGCGGTTAAGAACTGGCTCGGAGTGGTCATCAACGTGACTTGCTCAATCGTCTTTGTCGTGAAGGGGCTCGTGGTGTGGGCACCCGCGCTCTGCCTCATGGGGGGTGCCGTTTTCGGTGGCTACTTCGCAGGCAAATACAGCCAAAAGCTAGATCCCGATAAGCTCCGATTGATGATCGCAGCCTACGGGATCTTGATGACTGGTTACTTCTTTTACCGCGCCTATTGGATGAAGTAGACCGACTACTTCTTAAAGACCACTTTCCAGTTCGGAACCGCGCGGCTAACCTTCACCATCACAAATGGTCGGGCCGTCTTGCCTGTGACGCCGATAAAGTTAGGGTCTAGGACTTCGGTCGCCGTGATCACTCCCTGGCCGCCCGCGATCTCGATCTTTGAAATTTGGATTCGATAGCCCGGGTTGGGGCGCTCTCCGACGTGGATCGCGACAAGCTTCTCGGTGGTCCAGTCGATGTTTGCAGGGACCTGATCGAGTCGACGACCCCGCACGTTCATGCAATATCGCGTGAATTCGGCTTGGCTGCTAAGCACATAGTCGTAAGGCTGCGAGACGTCGCACCAGACACCATTGTCGTATTCCGCCCATCCATCTCCGTAGCCCTGGTAGGGACCGGAGTTCCCCATCGAAATGGTCAATCCGCCCTGCTTAATGACGGTGCCACCATTTGGCATGAATACCTGAGACCCCTGACTTCCCTGTGTGAGTTCCATACGGAAAGGCAGCGTTGTTCGGTCAAACCGCACGATTGCCCAGGGGCTCGTTAGAGCTTGGGTGACGATCATGTTTTGATCAGGACGGCGCTCTCGCACCAAGACGCTCGCGACACCGTTCGTCGTGTCGATTCGCATGACGTCAACATCAAACCCACCAGTGTTTCGCTGCCCCAAGTGAACTGCAAGCACCATTTGCTTGACCCAATCAATGCCGGCGGGTGCCATGTTTCCAGGCTGCCCCGTGCTCTGAGTCCAGTAAGAGCGAAACTGATTTTCGGTATAAATCGGGCGTAAACCCTGCTGTCGAATCGTCGACTGATAACCCTTCTTAATCGTATACAAGTTTTTCAAAGAATCCCGAATTCCTGGGCCGGTTTGTTGAGACGGAGCAGGCGCAACAAGTAGCGAGGCGAGAAGGATTATCGAGGTCATACCCTTCTGACGAGCCGGATTCGATGCGGTTACGCTTTCACTCCTAGATACCACCGAGTATCATCCTGTGCGACGGCATGAAGTCACGGTCACTGCCACGTGAGTTTCCTAGGCTGCCTTTTCTGGAAGGATTGAGGGGGTTGGCGGCGCTCTACGTGATGTTCGGACATCTTGGTTCGATTGTCGATCCAAGTGCGCTCGCCGGGCGACGCAGTGATGCCCCGGACTGGCTCCGTGCGGTCTTTGCAGTCTTCGGCCAGGGCCATCTGGCAGTCGCGGCATTCATTGTTTTGAGTGGCTTCTGCCTCCAGATCTCGCTGTTCAACGGCGGCGACGGGCGAGTGGCGAAGCCTGGGAGATTCTTTATCCGTAGGGCGGAACGGATTCTTCCTGCTTACTGGGCGAGCCTCGGTCTGTCGCTGGCGGTGACCGTCGGTTTGGCGGCAAACCTTCCAGGGATGCCCTTCGAAATCTACCGGCCGGTCACATGGGCTTCGTTGGTAGGCCACGTCCTCCTCGTGCACAACTGGTCCGTCGACTCGATGTACAAGATCAACGGCGTGTTGTGGTCCATCGCGCTGGAGGCCCAGCTCTACTTAACTCTTCCATTTATCGTCGCTGGTGTTTACAGGTGGGGCCGCGAACGTCTGCTCGAAATTACTTTGGCGATTTCTGCGGCGACCCTCTTAGCACCAAATGCCGCGAAGCTATACGGTTGGTTTCTTGCCTTGTTTGCCCTAGGAATCATCCTCGCTCACGCCTCCTATCGGCCCTCACTACAGCAAGGAGCGAAGCCGAAGGTCGGGCTTACGGCGAGCGGCATTGCCTTTTTGGCGACTTTGGCCCTCGTGTACGTGAACGCTCCGATCTACCTGAGCGACCTGACGATGGGTGGCGCGGTCGGTACGCTCTGCTATGGGCTGACGACTTCTCCGCGAGGACTGCTCCACAAGGTCTTCGAAGCCAAGGCCCTGGTCTGGGCGGGCGCGTTTTCGTACAGCCTCTACCTCATCCACCATCCGTTGCTACAGATTGCGTTTGCCTTCCGCCCTTCTTGGGCGATCTCACCGGTTGCGATTGCGGGCTACCTTATCGCAACCGTTCCGCTCGTTATCCTTGGGAGCCTGCTGTTCGCAATCCTCTTTGAGGCACCTTTCGTGCGAAATCGGCACCCCTCGGCCCTCAATCGACTGCCGCTTTCGCCGGTCTCGCTCCCCCTTCAAACTGCCTTTCGGCCCACGGATTGAGCCCGCTGGCCCAGATTTTGAACCTGTTGCGGGAAAAAACCAAGCACTTATCACCGTGTTGAATCAACACCGTATAAATCTCGCATTGTCCCCGTGTCTTAGTTCAACCTAGCAAACTTGTCGAGATCGACCAACTATGGTTAAGGAATCCCTTCGTCTGAGTGGGGTTCGATTGTCGGTATCCGAAGGGTGGATTCTTCCCCCTAAAGAATTCCAGGTTTGACCCCATAACTTTACTAGGGCTTAGCCCACGGAGATTGAATGTACGAAGCCTTCTGGGGTCTTTCGGAGCCGCCGTTTAGCTTAACGCCGGACCCGAGATTCCTGTTTTTGAGCCGTGGACACGAGGATGCACTTATGATGCTGCACTACGCAGTGACGAGGAACAAAGGAGCCGCAATGCTTGCAGGACCGATCGGGTTAGGAAAGACCACGATCAGTCGCAAGTTGCTCGAGCTGCTTGATCCTGTGCGAAATCGAGTCGTTCTCGTCGTGAATCCGATCCTTACCCCTGTCCAGATCCTTCAGGAAATCCTGAATCAACTGGGCGTGCCAGTGACGACCAAGAGTCGACAGACCTTGGTCAGCGAACTACACAAACAACTTGTCAAGAATTATGAAGTCGGACGGAGAGTGATCCTCATCATCGATGAAGCCCACCTTATCCGAAGCACGCAGACCCTTGAAGAGCTTCGGCTCCTTCTGAACTGCCAAATGAACGATCAGTTCCTGATGTCGCTCATCTTGCTTGGTCAAGAAGAGCTCAGGGGACGCGTGGCTAAGGCACCGGCGCTTGAACAGCGACTTGCCGTCCGCCAGCAGCTTCACCCGCTTGACCAAATCGAGCTCGGTGAGATGATCCTACATCGTCTGCGCATCGCTGGATACGGTGGTGAATACAGTCCATTTACTCCAGACGCCATCTACGAACTCCACAAGTATTGCAAGGGCACTCCCCGTGTCGCTTGTCAACTTGCGGACAATGCATTGCTCATGGGTTTTGCTCAAAAAGCGCGAGTCATTGACGGATTCCTCATGCACGCGGTCATCAGTGACCACCGTGGGGACGACCCGATTCGACGAGAATACGAAGTCGTACGGGAGGCCGCATGAATTTAGCCGATGCTATCCGCTCAGCTGCAGGCGGCAAAACGTTTGAAGATCCCGCGCCAGCTTTCGAGCCGGTGGTTCACGAGTTGGAGGTGGAGGATAGCTATCAGTCACCTTCGCCTGTGTCTCGAGGCGGGACAGTGAAGCTCGAACTGTTTTTGAATCCCGAACAAATTGCGGCTCTGTTGCAAGGTGTCGTGGGTTCAAGTCACGCGGTCATGACCCTCCGCGAGGCTGCCTCATTCCTTCGAATTACTTCTTCCCGCCTTGAATCCATGGCGGAAGGAAGAGAAGTTCCCGGTTTCCAGATCGACGGTAAATGGCGATTCTCGCGCGTTGCCCTAGAAGATTGGGTCGTCATGAACGGCTTTGCCCGCGAGGTGGGTGCTTAAACGTTATGTTTGCAAAGAAATCGACAATAGGTGTGGATCTGGGAAGTCACCAGATGAAGGTCGTGCAGGTGCAACGACACGGAGACGCTTGGAAAATCACCAAGGCCGCCTCCGCCCCCACGCCCCCTGAGACGATCAAGGATGGAGTGGTCGTCGCGCCGGAAACGCTTGGAGCAGCCCTAAAGGAGCTGCTCAAGTCGGCTGGCATCACTGCAACTACAGCTCACATCGCTGCTGCTGGGGGATCAGTCTTCGTTCGGCCCGTGCCATTCCCAAAGATGAAAGAGGACGCGCTGAGAAAGTCGATTCGCATCGAGGCTAGCCGTTACGTCCCCGGATCGGTTGAGGAAAGTTATGTCGAATTCGAAATCCTCGGAGCGCTTGACGAGAATCGCATGAACGTTCTCATCGTTGCCGCACCCAAGGACATCGTACAAACCCGAATCAAGGCCTGCGAAATCGCCGGCCTTGAGGTTGACGGTGTTGACGTTGAGATGTTCGCCCTTTATCGCTCTCTGATCGAGACTTCGGCCAAGGATGAAGACCAACCAACTCTCGCGCTGATCGACATTGGCGCTGCGAGCACGACGATCAGCATCATCCACGACGGAATCTTCGCGATGACGCGATCAATTCCGAATGGAGCGAATCAGTTGACCGAAGCGCTTCAAAACTATTTTAAGCTGGAGTTGCCAGACGCAGAGTCCGGTAAAGCGCAGCTTGATGTTCGTGACCTGCTCGAAGAGACCGGACCAAGGGAGAACCCCCCACTAAGGGTGCTCCAACCGCATCTCGACGATCTCGTCCGCGAAATTCGCCGTAGCCTCAATTACTTCCAATCCCAACAGGCGGAAGGTGCTGATGCTCGTCGCATCGAAAAACTCATCATCACCGGAGGTGGCGCAAAGCTCACGGGCCTTGCCGACTATCTCACCGCCAAACTCGGGCTGCCAACCGAAGCCATGGGCCTCGGCGACAACCCCCGTTTTATGGGCTTACCAGCGACAGATGAAGCTGGATTCGAATTCGCCGTCGCGACCGGGCTCGCAATGAGACCCTTCGCCAAAGCTGCCTAACAACAAGACCATGCCGTTCATCAACCTGATTCAAGAGCAGCGCCTACAGGCAAAGAAAGACGAGAGATTCGCTCGCGTCGGCATCTTTACCTTAGTGGGCGTGTCGACCCTTTGCTTTCTCGGCTGGGGTGCTCTCACGTTCCAGCTCGAGCGAACCGTTGCCGAGGAGGCCGATTTGAAGAGCAAGATCCTGAAGCAAGCACCCTTACTTCAAGAGATCAAAGCGAACAAGCTAGCGATGGGGGAGCTTGAGCCAAAGCTTCACTCGCTCGAAGATGCGCGGAAGTATAGCGACCGATGGGCGAGACTCCTGACCCACCTAACGGTTCAAACGCCCGGCTCGACTTGGCTCACCTCAATTCGAAGTAATAACCAAGACCAGTTTAAGAACACTTCGGTGAGCATACAGGGCATGAGTCTGAACCACATCCTAATCAGCGAATTTCTACTTCGAGCCCAAAATGCCGTCGACTTCGACTCTGTCCAACTAAAGCAAACCAAAGAGAAGGACTGGGGCGGAGCGAACGCAATCGAGTTCGAGATCTCTGCCGAGATCAAGGGCACAGCAGTTCCGAAACCGAAGGAGCCTGCACCCGAAGGAGCCAAGGCATGAAAAAGTCACTCAAGCCACGCACCCTCTTCCTGATCAGCGGTGTCGCCGTCCTCGGCGGAATCGGACTTTGCTATATGCAGTACAACTCGCTGGGCGATGAACAAGCAAGGTTGACGCAGCTTCGACCAGAGCTCAAGAGCACGACACAACTGAAGAACGAGATCGCAGAAGGGGCTGAGAAACTCAAGCAAACCTTCACGCTTGTTCATCACCTGGAGAAGGGAATCCCTGAGACGGCTTACATCCCCACGATGCTGAAGGATCTTGAGACGCGAACCAAAGAGCAGGGGCTCCAGTTCCTTGGCATTCGCGAATTGCCCC
>JBBRHU010000187.1:0-6648 GCA_038222255.1 Fimbriimonadales bacterium
TGACGTAGCCGTTCTCGAAGCCCACTGCCGAAGAGCCCGAGTTGTAGAGTGACAACGCTTCTTGGAGTGCTTCTTGTCCGTCACCATGAATTGCTGCTGAGTGCTGATACTTTGCCTTTAAGATTTGCGCTCCAGCACGGATGTTGGTGCAGGAGTCAAAGAGTTGATTCGCGGTGAGCCCAAGGGCAGCCGCGTGCTGGGTGCTGATCTGCATAAGGCCAATACTGACGCTTCGCCCGTGTTGTAGGAGGTAGCCCGTCCAGGCTCGTGCCTCCGCCAGATTCCCCGGCTGACGTGCAAGAAAGATCCCGCCGTCCGTCAAGCCGTGTTCTTTAGCCGTGCGCTTTGGGTAGTCGAGGCTTAGCGCGTAAGGGTGAAATGCTGATTCCGCGCGAGCGATTGCACGGAGCGTTACGAGCGGAACGTCGGGTGCACATGCCGTTGCTATCGTGCGGAACTCCGCTGAAGAGAGCCTGGTATTGGCGTGGTGTGTGTCGGTTGTTTGCGCCATGCACGCCGACACTGACAACAGCGTGGCTGCAAGAACAAAACCCGCATGACTTGTTTTCATCTCATGTGTTCTCCGCCCAAAGCATGGGCACATTGAAGAGGCGCGCCCAACTGCTGAGGCAGGCGCGCTGAATCTCGGGGACGGTCGTAGACCGCGCCCAATAATCATTCGTGATGCCCACAAGCAGCGTGGGATGTTCTTTGAAAGAAGTGATGACCGGCCAGATCAACAGTTGCTCATAGCAAATAAGCACCGCTACCTTGTGACCTGCAATTTGTAACGTGCCTTCCCGGTTCAGCCGCAGCGGGACACCTCGGTCACTGCCTGGTGTCCACATGGCGATGGGGATCGGAATCCGTTGCAAGAAATCTCTCTGACTGCCAGCGCCACGGATCACAATGCTGTTGAAGTAGTGAGGACTTCGTGTGTCGGAGACGTTCGCTCCAACGAGGATGGTTTTCCCGTCACGCTGCAAGAGTCCAATCGTCCTGCTCCAGAAAGCATCAGTGGCTTCATTCCAATTCGGTACGACTGTTTCTGGAAAGACGATGACGCGGGCAGGCGAACTCACCGCCGTCTCCTGAATTGATTGTGCTGCTGCGTACTCAGCAAGTGGATTCGGAGTGTCCAGACCGACGCCACCAAAGTGGGTGCTCACAGCCTGCCAGTCTGACGGCGCTTGTGGTGCGTGGTACAGCAGGTGGGCGGGCAGTGAAAAGACAATTGCGACAGCGACGCCGTACACCGGGTAGCTGGCCAAAAGCCCGCAGATCAGCAGCGTCACGAATAGTCCCAGCCATGCCGTGCCGGGGAGGAGAAGTCCGGCTGCGGTCAAGGGCGACGCAACGCCAATCAAACCAAGTGGCGGTATTGCCAAGAGGCAAATCGCGATCGGCACGGTATAGAGCCTTCTCCAGCGGTTCCGAGACCAAAGCACGACCCACGGCAATGCGAGCAAGAGACTCGTGCCAAGCCACAATAAAAGCACCTGGACCGGACTCGCGTGATGTCCAAAAAACGTTGCGGCGCCTGGAATCACCTGCCATGTGGCCCCTGCGTAGTAGCTGACCATGAGGCCGGAAGCGCGTTTTCGCGTTTCGACCTGCCCGAGAAGTAAGAGGATGAACAGAGAAAGAGGAATCGTCGCGGCGAAGCCGCTCCATGCCGTAGCTCCAACCGCGAATCCAGCTCCAAGCAGAAGACATCGCCGAACCGCTGCGCTGCGTTGTACTCGGCTACAACGGGCGCAGATGATGGCGAATGTGTGATACGGGGATCGGCCCGTAGTACCGGCTGTCAAAAGACAGAGGGTTGTACTGTGAGGCGACCCAGACGAACCCTGGGGGGACGATGTACCTTCCGAATCGCCACGGTGTAAGCGATCGCCCGCGGGAGTCTCTGGTTCTTGGCGAGGTGTTATGAAGAAGCGTTCCGTTGACGGTGATGCCATTGGTTGAGACCTCCACGGTGTCGCCGGCTTGGGCGACTATCGGCTTGAGCATAGGAGAAGCTCCATCGGGGCACATTCCTCTCCTTCGGTAGCCCCTCTCCACTGAGAGCTGCGCGAAAGCTCCTTCGGGGCAGAATTCAATCACGGGTGACGAACTGTCACTTGTGATGATGTAGATCAGACCGGGTAGCGATTCGGTTACGTTAAAGCGGACGCCGAACACTGCGCAGGTCGCTACGAGGCCCAAGAAAATCGTTGCCAACAAAAACACCCAGGTCAGCGCATGACGCACTCGTGGCTGCTGCCCGGAAATGTTCACTGGGAGATTCATTTCTCAGACAACCCACTCGTCATCGGTTTGGTCGGCAAGGACGCTTTCGAGACGTTGCGCCACGCCAATGTTTGACTCGACGTCTTCTTCTGCGGATGTTGATTGCTCCGTGACACTGGCGATCCGGTGGCACTTCTTGACAACAACCTCGTACGTATTCCTCTTGCTTCCTGCTTTGGTTTCCCATTCGCGGTGTTCCAAGAAGGCAATCACGTGGATGTTGTCGCTCTTCTCGAACTTCATGGCAACGTGGGCCAAATTCCCGTAAAACACCAGATTGAACCAGTTCGTCCGTTCTTCGGGTTTGCCGTTCAACGTGTAGCTCTGCGCTAGTCGGACGTTGGCCACCGGTGTGCCGCTCGGCAAATATCGCAACTCGGGCTTTGAACCGAGGTATCCGGCAACAATGAATTGGTTTTCGGTCATGACTTAACGCTGCCTTTCCCGGACAGAACGCCTCAGGGAAAGTTGAGGCGGTGGCGTGCTTGTGAGTACGTGGACGTGTTCCTGGTCGTGGCCTCCCACCATTACGTTGTCGTGATCTTCGCTCCCCCCGCCGCTAGACGAACTCGAAACAGTCGAGCTGTTCACGGTCAACAAACGCTTGGGAGGGGGCATTTCAGACCGTGTGCGCAGAACCTCGTCGAAGAAATACAGCATTTGCTTGCCATAGATCGGCGGACGCCCAGAGACGAAAATCAGCATGTCACCAGGGGCGACGATTTTCTCATCCTCGCCTTCACCTTCCTTCTCTGGTGGGAGCAATCGCATCACTTCGTCCGGTGTGAGCAGCGGGCGCTGAATTTGCTCCACGCTTTCATTCACGTGGTTGAGCATCGGTGCCCCGCGAGAGCCGCTATACGTGAACGCAGCTTTCTGGACGGTCTTCGCTCCCGTCATCTTGCTCAACAGTTCCGCCGTGTCGTACTGGTTGGGTGCAAACGCAACCCGAACCTGGCAGTTGCTGACAACGCTCTCGTTCACGCCATATTCCTCGACGACTTGCCGAATGTCCTGGGTGATGAGGTAAGCCTTCAGTCCGTACCCCGCCATGTAAGACAGCGCGTCAGCAAACACTTCCATCTTCTTAAGAGTCGGGAACTCGTCGATCATGAACAGCAGCCTGTGCTTGTGGTATTTCTGCTTCGACCCATGGAACTCCAATTTTTCCGTGAGCCGGTTCACGATCATGGTGAAGATCAACCGGATTAACGGGCGAAGCCGCTTCTTATGGGCAGGAGGCACCACAAGGTACAGCGAGATTGGTTTCTCGTGATTCACCAGATCCATGATCCGAAAGTCGCTACTGGCTATGTGCTTTGCGACCAGCGGATCGCTGTAGAGGGCCAGCGCGGTTTTCGCGGTTGAAAGTACCCCGGAGAGTTCTCTGTCTTCCTTGTTGAGCATCTCTTGAGCTTTTTCCCGCACAACGGGATGAGTCTCCGTCGCTTCGCCTGTAGGCATATGCCAGTTGTATTCGCGATCTGGGTCATGGGGATAAAACAGCAGTTCTTGCAGCGTCTCTCGGAAGTCGGTCGCGGGGCGGGTGTAAATGGCCGAAAGCTCGGGCAGGGTGGCTGTCCGCCCCTGCGATGCTGCGGCATAGCACACATGGAGGATCATCCCTGTCATGAGTGAAGTTCCCGATTTCTGCCAGTGCGGGTCAGGAGGCTCGTCACCTTCGGAGTTGACGATCATCTCCGCCACATTTTGCGCATCCGACACTTCGAAGGGCGTGTGAATGCGAACTTCTGCCAGCGGGTTGAAGTGCGACCATTCGTTTTCCTCAACAGGAGAGAACCGTAAGCAAATGTGTCCTGCCTGACTTCGGAAGCCAGCCGTCTTCGACCAGTTCTCGCCTTTGATGTCGTAGATGATCGCGCTCTCGCTCCAAGCCAAGAGCGTAGGAATCACAAGCGCCACTCCTTTACCCTGCCGTGTCGGTGCGAAAGCTAGTACGTGCTCCCCACCGTTGTGGCGCAAGTATTGGAGGCGCTTGGCCTCCTGGTCATACCACCCGCCGATGTACACGCCTTGCTTTGCGTCGAGAAGCCCCGCCTTTCTGATGTCCTGCTCGGTGGCCCAGTGCGCAGAGCCATGCAGGTCCTCGGTGTTCATGGAGAGAGCCTTAGTGTGGCGAAGATTGAGAAAAAAGAAGACTCCGCCGCTGGCAAATGCTCCGATCACGACAAGGAAGGAACCGAACAGCAGGGGGGACCTCACTGCTTGTTCAGCGGACTGACCGTAATGCCATATCCACGAGACCCAAGCGAACGGTGAATAGAGTGCTAGTTGTCGAAAGCGAAGGAGAGGCTCCCCAAGGGCAGCTTGATATTGGAAATGGGCAGCGATGTACTGGGTGGTTGCGACATTGGTGAGGAGCAAGCAGACAAAACCTCCGATGGTGGGGGTCGCATAAAACTCGCCCAAGTAGCCTGGGTCTTTCGGCATGCGATACAGATTGGTTTTCATCGCGCCAGCTCTCAAAAGACTCTAAGGGTGTAGCATGAGACATCTCTATGATAGAGATATATATCCTTACCTTGAGTCCTTTGTCAATACCTGCCTGCCAAGGTGTCAGAAGTGACCATTTGTTCAATTTTCCCTCCGCCGTGCAGAGAACCTTCACTGGACGAACAAAAGGCGAAGATGTACAGTGGGAACGAAGGAACTCGCGGGGAGTGCGATCCGGTGGTTCCTCCCACGCGATTAGCCGGCCTTCGTTGAATTGCGTAGAGAGGCATCCCAAGGCCGAGTCAGCATTTTTTCGTGACGTGCGCTACTATCCTTTGGAAGGCCCGTGAGTCATGGAAAAAGAAAGCATATTCGAGGTTCAAGCTCAGGAGGACTTCGTAGAGAAGCTGGCAGCCGCTCGCCCCGCTCAAGCGTTGGCTGAACTCGCTTGGAACGGCTTAGACGCAGAGGCCACCAAAGTGAGTATTGAAATTGATCGCGGTGCTCTAGGCCTTAAATCAATCCGCGTTCGTGATAACGGGCACGGGATTGCCCCGGAAGAAGCCGCCGCTCTTTTCACCCACCTCGGCGGATCATGGAAGCGGGTTGCGAGACAATCGAAACACGGTAAGAGGGTACTCCACGGGGAGGAAGGTAAGGGACGTTTTCGTGCGCTCGCTCTTGGCAGAGTTGCAGAGTGGTCCGTCACGGCCAAAAACTCCTCGGACCAACGCGTGCGTTACCGCATCACAGTGATTAAGGATAGCGCCCGAACCTTCCGAATTACCGATCCAGAACCCGTGGACGACGACTGCAAAATCGGCGTCGAAGTGACAATCTCCGAACCCTACAAAGACTGGAATCTCGAAACTCCGGGGTTGCTGCAAGAATTGAACGAGATCTACGCTTTGTACCTCACTGATTATTCGACCGTTCGAATGAGTTTGTTAGGAGCTAAACTCGACCCGACGAAGCTAATCGAGATTCGTAAGACTATTGCCTTACCCTCGATCGCGAACGGCGATAAACCTCCGCACAGCGCTGAACTTGAAGTCGTCGAATGGAAAACACAGACGGAACGTATGTTGTACCTTTGCAGCGCGGATGGTTTCCCGCTTCACCGGATCGTGCCTGGCATCCATGCTCCTGGTTTCGATTTTTCCGCCTATCTCAGGTCTGCGTACGTCTCCGAGCTCAACGAACAGGGCGCTCTCGGTCTTGCCGAATTGGATTCGCGATTAAACGAGTCGGTCGATAACGCTAAGACCCAGCTCCGCGAGCACTTCAAGGCCCGTACGAGAGAAAAATTGAAGAATCTGGTGGATGAGTGGAAGACTGAGCAGGTCTATCCCTATGCGGAAGAGCCTGCCACTGCCGTGCAGACTGTCGAACGCCAGGTATTCGACATCGTCGCAGTGAACGTCGCAACATCGCTTCCTGATTTTCAGACACAGGATCAGCGTAACCGGAAGTTTCAGCTAAGGATGCTTCGGCATTCCATTGAACGCAGCCCAGAAGAAGTCCAACTGATAATTGGAGAGGTGTTGGGACTGAGCCAACGCAAACAGGAGGAGCTCGTACGATTACTGAGGCGAACAACACTCTCGGCCATCATATCTGCCTCCAAGTTGGTGGCCGATAGGCTTGATTTTGTGAGCGGCCTCGAAACAATGCTGTTTGATTCTGACCTCAAGAAGCATTTCAAGGAGCGCTCACAGCTTCACAGAATCATCGCGGACAACACCTGGGTGTTTGGTGAGGAATTTGCACTGACTGCGGATGACCAATCGCTTACAGAAGTATTGCGAAAACACCTGAAGCTGATGAAACGAGACATTATCGTGGATGAGCCCGTGAAGCGCGTTGACGGGACCCGCGGAATAGTGGACTTAATGCTTTCCC
>JBBRHU010000188.1:0-6648 GCA_038222255.1 Fimbriimonadales bacterium
GTGACCCGCTACGAAATTCTCATCCCAGTCCGTAGCTTCGTCGAGCGCTCTTGTGGCCTGGTCTAGCTGACCCGCCCGGAAGAGAGATTCAGCTCGGCGAAGAGATGCGTAAGCACACTGGCTTGCAATCGGCTCCGGGTCATTGGCGAGAATCGAAAGCGCATTCCCAAAGGCATCTGCCGAGTTCCGGAGGGAAGGTTGGTCCCAGTCGAGCTGTCGGGCATCTTGGTAATAGTCGTCGCCAAGATTTAGAAAGCCAATCGCGAGTTCTTGATGAATCGCTGCCTGGGGTGTCGGTTCTAACGTTGCAGCCGAAGGAGACAGGCCGGCAAGTGCTCCCTGAATTCCACGGATCGAGTCCAGCAAGATTCGCTTTCTCTCAAGATCAGTGGGGTCCTCTCCTCGGCTTCTGGCATAGGCCACGTACCGAAAGCTATCAGCACGCCAATAGAACGGCTCTCTTCCCGCGAGTCGCACGAAGAGTGCATAGCTTCTGGTGGAGTCATTTTCTTCGAGCGCCTGTCGAGCAAGGTTGAACAGGTCTCGCGACTCTTCGTTTGCGAGTTCGGGATAGCCCACATTCTTCGCCTTCAGCCGAAAGTCTGCCGATTCGGGGCGCTTTCCAGCATGAATCACATCTGCGGCTCTCTCCTCACCCGGCTTGGTGAAGGCATCGCTCGCAATATCGTAGGTGTTCTTTGCCATGGCTCGTCTTGTCGCTCTTGTGTGAATTACGTTCGCGGGATTCGACGTGGACCAGTTTTGGCGAAGAATTCTTGAAATTCTTTTCGGTGCGACCTGGCTTGCTGAGTGATGTCGATAGCTTCAGGATAATTTCTCTCAACGGAAAGTGGTCTAAGGAGATACCCAAACGCATAAGAGATGTGGAGGCCCAACTGTTGGGTACCACGACTGATATGAAGAATCAAGTTACTCGAAATCATCGCACCGCGAAGCGAGCCCTCCTCGCGGTGGCAACGTCAATCCTACTTGCAGCAGTGGGCACCTCAGTTCTGGCAAGCCCCAAGGCTCCGCCCCTTAGCGGCACCGGTGTTCTGAAAGCACGTTGCTGGGTTGAACTCCGCGTTTGGGAAGAGGGCCGTGACGGTAAGAAAGGACGATTTCTCGGCGAGTACAAGCTCGAAAAGAATGCAAGTAGAGCATTCACCTCCGAGACCGAACGCCTTCGATATGACTACCGAATTGACAGCCGAGATTCCTTCCATGGCGATGTCGGCGCTTGGTGCCACCGCGGTGACGTCGTGTCGGTACCCTGATATCGGCCGAATTCCGTGCGCCTCTTGGGCGAGCGACAGGGATGTTGCTCGCCCAAGATTGCGTATGAGATACGGTCCATCTAAAGAATAATCTAAAGAGTTACTTCAAAAAGTGGTCTACGGATATTCTGACAACCGTGAATGAGATGAGCTCCCAGAAAGGAACACAAAATGAAGAACATCCTCACCCCAATCGTCACCGGCGCCCTCATCCTCGCCTCTGCAGTCTCCTCTTTCGCATTCGGAGGCGATCGAGACAGGAGTGCGCGCGAGCGCTGCCAAAAAGATCGAGTGGTCCGAGAA
Organism: Fimbriimonadales bacterium; assembly: GCA_038222255.1. Taxonomy (GTDB): domain Bacteria; phylum Armatimonadota; class Fimbriimonadia; order Fimbriimonadales; family Fimbriimonadaceae; genus Fimbriimonas. The sequence goes on from JBBRHU010000188.1 coordinate 1,581, forward strand.
GCACGACCAGGTTGCGAGCGTGCGGCACGCGAGCGTCAGTGCATCGAATCCAAGCACGGCAATGCCCGAGAGCTTTGGGAAGCCAAGCGTAACGAAGCACGTTCGTGCAGAAAATCCGGGCACTAGTCCAACCGATCGAGCGACCCCCAGCCTTGGGGGTCTTTATGCGTTTGGACCCAGGTTGCCTATTCTCATGGGAAACCGCATCGCAGTGAACCGGTTCGCCGTACAATTGAGAATAGGCCCTGACAGAATATGTGGCTGATCTCACTCATCGAACTCTCGCTTACGGCGGCGACCTTTGCTCACTTCGGTTGGCAGGGGATTCCTTTGCTGATTGCGACGGGAGTTGCGACGATCATTCACCTACTCGTTGGCTACCTCTTTTTGCCCCCCGGCACCTCCCGCCCGCTCGACCGTGACCTAAAGAGAAACGTTCGCATCACCTATTGGGTGCTCTTTACGGTGCTGTCGACCGCGATCTTCTTTGTGCTCTCCTTGCTGGGTGTCCCGCCCTGGCGCGCGGTTCAAATCTCGATGGCAACGGCAGCGAGCTATCTGGGCGGTTCGCTTCTCCGGGCCTTTCTTTCCTAACCTCGACGTTTTGGAGCCTTCGGCCCGAACTGCGTTGCATTCGCCTCTTCATCCAAAGCGGCGGTAAACGCAGATACTAACGCGCGCGCGTGAGACTCGAAGTGGTAGCTACCTTCCACATCTCCTTCCCAGATTTGCTCAACCACCCACACAGGAACATCGAGGTACACGATTCGCTCCGGGGATGGGAGTCGTATCTCGAACACACTGGAACTGCCCTGATGGGAAGGGAAGATGAATTCAATCACCGAGGCGTGCGGCTCGTATCTCGTCGTTCCCAATTGAGGTGCACCTTTTGATCTCGCTTCCCTCAAAAGTTGCGCGTCAAACAGCCCAATCGAAGGGTCTTTTCCAGCCCGTAATTCTTCCAGCAATATCAGTCGGTTACTAGCTGTGAACTCATTCAGGGTCATACGAGCATTGTAGCCCTGAAAAACCCCGCAGTTTTGACAGGGCCATCCTGTGACAAATACCAGCCCATATATTTGCGTTGTGCGGAATACCTGGATTGTCGGAGAATGACGAATCTGACAGCTCGAACAGGAGGCAGTTCCGACCGCCCTGCCAACTGAGAGAGCGGCATAAGTTAGGACGACTTGGGCAAGTGGCTTAGCCACTTGCAATGCTATTGCTACCCAAAAGTGGCACAGTCATGGAGAAATAAATGAGCTTTCGAATCAACAACAACATCAGCGCAATGGGTGCGCTGCGCAACCTGAACTCGACCCAAGAGGCCTTCTCGACTTCCGTGCAGCGGTTGTCGACCGGTCTTCGAATCAACAACGCAGCTGACGATCCTGCTGGGTTGATTGCATCTGAGAAGTTCCGATCTCAGATTGGTGGTCTGGATCAGGCGATCAAGAACAGCCAAGACGGCATCAACTTCTCGAAGACTGCTGAAGGCGCTCTTGGAGAAATGAACAAGCTCCTCAACGACGCACGAACGCTCGCAGTAGCTTCTGCTAATAGTGCAACTCTCAGCTCCGCTCAGGTTGCAGCAAACCAGCAACAGCTCACTTCGATTGCGACGTCACTTACGCGAATTTCAACGAATACGGAGTTCGGTTCTAAGAAACTGCTGGATGGTAGTGCAGGTACGACTTCGGCCGTAACTAACTCCACCAAGCTTTCTAGTCTAAGCATTGGCGGCACCTTCAACGGAACGACTTTGGCTGCGAACAGCACCGTCACCCTTGCAACGGTTACCGCCGGTACCCAGGCGACGACATCTGCTACCGCAACCTTTACTGCGCTCACCTCAACGGTGGCCAACGCAGGTTCGTTCACGATCAACGGCGTCTCGTTCTCAGCAACGACTTCGACCACGGCACAAGACATCATCAACAATGTCAACGCTGCGGCGAGCCAGACCGGTGTAACGGCTGCCTTTACAGGCTCGGGAATCAGTTTCAGCACTTCCGCCTACGGTTCAGCCGCAAAGCTAGACCTTACGGACGCCAACGGCGTCGTGCTTGCGGCATCGGGTAACGCTTCTGCTTCTGGAACCAATGCTTCGGCAACAGTTACGGTTGGTGGAACGACCGTCAACTTCACCGGTGGTCAAAACGGCAACGATGGCTTGACGCTCAGCGACGCAGACGGCAACAACCTGAAGCTCACTGTGAACGGTAACGTCACCAGTGCAACGGCTGCTGCAGTCGGTCAGGTGGTCGCAGGATCATCGACCTTCCAGATCGGTGGAAACGCTGGCCAAACCGCGAGCCTTTCGCTCGGCAACTTTGGCTCAAGCAATCTTGGATTGGGTGCGGTTTCTGGACTTAGCATGGCTAACCTTGACCTCACTAGCGCCTCTGGTGCAACGAGTGCTCTCTCCGTCATCGATAAGGCTATCGACGACGTCAGCAAGGCACGAGGCAACATTGGCAACTTCCAGCGAAACGTTCTGGAGTCAAACGTTCGAAACCTCGGCGTAGCGAAGGAAAACCTCACCGCGACCGAAAGCTCGATCCGAGACACCGACGTCGCTGCAGAAATGACCAACTACACGAAGCTCCAGATCCTTTCACAGGCTGGCCTCTCGGTACTCGGTCAGGCCAATCAAGGCCCTCAGTCAGTTCTGTCGCTCCTGCGGTAAGTCAAGTTCGACGGGAGCCCACGGATGGGACTCCTGTAACATCAAAAACCCGATCCCTCCGGTCGGGTTTTTTTGTGGTTGAAGGGCATGGATTACCCAGGATAGTCCGGGCCGAGTTCCTCTCGGAGTCGATTGAGGTCGTCGATGTCTTTCGGACGACCGGAGCCTGCCTTTGTTGCAATCAGATCTTTCAGACTGAGGAACGCTACTTCCCGTCCGCCGAGTTGAAACAAGTTCGCGTGGGTGATCGCTTGGCCGAACTCCACCCCATCGAGAAAGTTGAGGATGTCAACCTGCGATGGTTTTGCCCCCAGCACAATCATTGCGCGGGGATTTGAGGCGAGTTGGTGTTCGGCAGAGTCAGCCAACTCGATACCAAATACAGCTAGCGCTTGTCGGCACTGGTACAGTTTGAAATCGAATGTGGAGGTGAGGGGACTCGAACCCCCAACCTACCGCTTCTTCACTTTCAAGAAGTCAAGAAGGCGGTTGCTCTCCCATTGAGCTACACCCCCATACACAATTTTATTATACGTAGCACCTCCCTCTCAGGTTGCAGGAAGTTTTGCTCAAGCATCGGCTACAATGAGGCAATGAGCAAGAAGTCTGGCAAGCAAGGGCCTGAGGACACCAACCAAGCCGCGTTTAGGGTTGTCTCTAAGCTCATTGGACGGATTGAGGGCACAGAACCCGAACAGTCAGACAGTGAGAGCCTATCTGCGACGAGAGCCAAGGCGGGCAAGATTGGCGGACTGAAAGGCGGAAAGGCGCGAGCCGCGAAGCTCACGCCTGAACAAAGGTCGGAAATAGCTAAAAAGGCTTCTCAGAAGCGTTGGCAAAAGGATCAAAAGCCCGAAGGTTCCTAGACTCGGGGATCATGTCCCCTAGAAGCTTTTCGGGGATTCCGAACTGTTCGGCTATAGTCGCCACCGACAAACCCTTTGCTTCAATGATCTCCAAGAACTTTGCATGGATGATGCTTGAATCAGGCACGATCCAGCCCGGTTCAGCGGCACCACGATAGCCAAGAAAGGCAAAGCGTCGAAAGGCATTAGCGTACATAGCATCGCTGATGTGCCTGTTTGAGTGCATGTGCTTAACAATGGCTTGCATTGAAATCCTCCACCTTCCGCGCAACCGTCCCAACTTATGTATGTCGGTGTTAGCCGGAACTTCTCGGGACAGCGTGACCCAGGGAGCTAAAAACTCCGTTCCGAATCCAAAGGCCATAGACTCAATAATGTCGGTTCTCGCGTCATAGGCAATATCGCGGTGCATCACCAAATGCCCTAGCTCGTGGCTCACATCGAGCCTTGTCCGCGCCGGATCGCTCACGTTCGAGTTGAGAAAGACGTAGGGAATCCCCTCAGTCCAGCAAGCGAACCCATCCATAAAGTCTGAATCCTCCCTCACATAAAAGACCCGAACGCCCTTCGACTCAAGTAGCCGGATCGAGTCCGAGATTGGCCCCCAACCAATACCCCACTCAGAGCGCACCATAGAGGCTACAGCCGCGCCCATCATGCGAGCGGATACCGTGTCAGATGCATTCTCGACCGGATGAAACGGAATGCTGGGCTCTGGATACTTGACGATAGACCCCACCATTTGAGCCATCGAGTGGTGCGCTATCACCGCGTAAAACATAGCCTTGTCTCTCAATCGAGACGGGCACTTTGTTCGCTTCCTGAACGAAATTGCTGAGTCTGGGGCAATCCATTTATGAGACGGATCAAAGAACTGAATAGGCAGTCCCGTGGCTTCGGCGAGAGCCCCGGCGTATTGGACGTAATCGTAGTCACCCTTTTCGAGCCTCGCGACAAAGGATTGCTTCCTGCCCATTCGCAAACCCAATTCAGTCTGCGTTATCTCCGCATACGACCGCGCCAGCGTGACGGGGTGAATTGTGGAGACTCCCACTAAACACCTTCCGGGTTAAATGGCACGCTGTAAACGTCGTCAAGAATCGGGTTCTCGTCATCAATTCTCACGATATAGCGATCAACCCAACGGATGCGATCATGCATATAGTCGGTCCGATCTGGCTTGTTGCCGTAGACAAAATGAAGTTCCGGGGTTCGACCTTCTGGTAATTCTCTGAACGTTCGCAGGACGTACCCAAACAAGTCCGGTTCTGCCACCAGAGGCAATCCCACGGCGTCCACTAGCGTGAACTGGAGTGGTTCAATGATGTCTTTCTCTTTCCCTTTTGCGTGAATCTCGTAAGTGCCGTCACTCATCAAGGTTGCGAAGAGCGGGGCGAACTTTGTCCACTCCTCCTCGTCAAGCACTTCGACCCAGTTCCGTCGCTCGTTCTCTTTTGTGATCCGAACCGGAATGTCTTGGCCCTGAAGGTCTTTGGCCGCGTGATCGAGCCAC
>JBBRHU010000189.1:0-6620 GCA_038222255.1 Fimbriimonadales bacterium
TTGTCCTTACCGGTTCAGTTGGACCACACGATCTTAACGAGATGATGGAGCTCGACCTAGAGATCGCTCACAAGGAAGCTGGAGCACCCGCAAATGGAATCCAGACCGTCGGTGACGCAATGCCCGGTTTTGGAATCGTCGCCGCCGTTCTCGGCGTTATCATCACGATGGGCAAAATCGGTGGTGACCCTGCCGAAATCGGTAAGTCGGTTGCTGCAGCACTTGTCGGTACGTTCTTGGGAATTCTCTTGGCGTACGGAATCTTCGCTCCAATGGCCACCGCAATGAACGCTCGGCTCGCCAGTGAAGGGCAGTACATGAACTGCATTCGTTACGCGCTCCTCAGCTTTGCACGCGGTGAGTCACCCATCACATGCGTTGAGTTTGCGCGGCGAAACATTGAACCAACCGTCCGACCAGGGTTCACCGAGATGGAAACTTCGGTCAAGGAGAAGGCAGCTTAATGGCAGACAATCAAGTCATTATCATCAAGAAGAAGGCAGCTCACGGGCCCGCTCACCACGGTGGCTCGTGGAAGGTTGCTTACGCTGACTTCGTAACGGCTATGATGGCGTTCTTCATGGTCATGTGGATCATGGGCCTGTCGGAAGACAATAAGAACATCATCCAGGGTTACTTTAACGACCCTCTCGGATTCAATAAAAGTGTGCCCCGCAGCAACTCCATTGTTGACCTGAAGATGAAGCCGAACTCGAGCGCTCGAACCGGTCGCTACGACCGAAAGGGCACCGCCGACGTAAAGTCGATTGGCGACAACATGGGCCAGCTGAAGAGTCTGGAACAGGTGGCCAAGCAGCTGTTGGAGAGCGACTCGGAACTGGCGAAAGCCTTGAAGGAGCACGTTGACGTGCGGCTCACTGAAGAGGGGCTCCGACTAGAATTTAAGGAAGCAGCGACACCCGTTTTCTTTGAGAGCGGCAGTGCGGTGCTTCGCAAAGAGGGCCTCGATCTGATCAAGAAGATCGGTCCATTTCTTGCACAACGCGGGTCCAAGATCATCGTCGAAGGTCACACCGACTCGGTGGGCTACGGGAGCACGAATGCGTACACGAACTGGGAACTCAGCCAAGATCGTGCTGGCGCAATGCGTCGAGCGCTGATCGGGTCGGGAGTATCGTACGCGCAGTTCAAAGCTGTCATGGGCTACGCCGAGACGCAGCCGCTGTACCCGAACACGAAGGACCCCAGAAATCGACGAGTTTCCGTCCTGGTGCCGTATGAGCAGAGCAAGGAAATCCTAGGCGGAGAAGCCTCAGAGCCAAAGAAGGACGTGATGAAGCCAGTGAATCTGAAGCCAGAGGCCGTGAAGATCAGAAAGTGATCTTCACGGGTCCGAGCAACCCCGACGGCATGAGCTGCTTTCGGATGTTCCTGATATTCGTCTGAGTCTTCCGCGTAGCCATAGGCAACTCCGCATCGTGGATCAGGCGGTTCGCCCAAAAGTTGATCACCTTAATCTCGATTGTGTTGACACCACTCTTGAAGATGTCTGGCTTCGTGATCGTGAAAGGTGGCGCCCAGCTAATGCCAACGACCTTTCCGTTCACCCTGACCTCTGCGATCTCTCTGAATGCCCCTAATTCTATGGACTGCAGTCGGCCCGGAAGGACGGACTTGAGGTCTACAGAGTTTCGGTAGGTCGCCGCTCCGCTGAAGAACTTGACTTCAGGATCCGCGGATTGAGTCCAGTCTTCCAACTTGTTGACGACTCGCTTGAAAGTCTGGTCGAAGCTTTTGAATTCGACCTGCCAAGGTCCCCCGAGAGTGGCGTTCTCGCTTGCGTGCTTCGGTGGTTGTGCAGCGGTGCCGTGACGGCGAAAGACGACGAAGCAGGAACCGTAAGGATCAAAGCTCAACGACAACCGCTGGGCGCCTTTGACCTTCGTCGAAGGGGCGAAAGAAGTCATGCCAGAAACAGCGTCAAACACCTCAGGGCTCCAGCTTTCATTTCGGAAATCGATGTCCACCCTAAGCGGAGTCTTGGAACTCGAGGCTAGGAAATACCAGTCTGACTTCCCGTCGGTGCGGTGAATCCAGCGGACCTCAGTCGGGGCGACGACATCTTGGCGCACGCCTAGGCTTGCCAGTGCCTCCGCCGCCGTCTTGCCAACTAAGGGTGATTTCTGGCGAAGCTGCCCGTCAATCGCGCGAACTTCTTTGTCCACTCCTTCCGAAGTCATGCCGTTTGCGACTTGATAAGGGGCCTTCGGAAATACGACATGCCCCCCGTCCGTGACGAGCTTCTGAACGTGCCGCAACACTCGGATCGAGATTGAGGGTTGCTTTGGCAAGACCAGAGCTCGGTAACTCACTCCATCAGGAGTCACGATTCGGCCATTATTCACCGTTGTCCGTGTGAGAAGGGCGTCTTCATCGATAACGTCATAGTCGAATCCGCCACCACAACCCGCAGGATCTTCGGATCGCAGCCGGGCGAAGTTGGGCACTTGGTCGCCGTAGTAGCACAGCACGTCCGCCGCAGGTCGGCCTTGCTGCAACATAGTCTGGACCCGGTTGAGGTAGGCGAAGAACGGTTTTGAATAGTCCCACCAAGTGACGTTCGGGTTGAGGTGGGTGCCTGCGAAATATTGTTGCCCAGGAATCCCCATCGAACTTGGAGAGCAGACAAACGCATGCCAGGTCAGAAAGTTCATGCCCTCGGTACAAGCCCGGTCAAAGCTCGGCTTGAGGTTGTCCCACAGCGTTTCTTGCCAATGCGGGCCGATGGTTGTAAAGCCTTCAGCAGCAACGAATGGGCGACCATTGACATGAGCTGCGCTCGCTGGCTGCTTTACAAAGAACCGGTTAGCATCACCGAGGCGGTGGCGCCAGGATTCTGCCCAGAACTCCGACATCGGCATATCGTTCACACCGAGGCATCGTTGGGCGTCGATCGGCGAGGCGTGTGGCCCACCGGATTCTGGGTGGATGATGAGCCCATGCTTGTGCGCGAGCTCCTTGAAGGGTCTGAAGTGATTGTCAACCGCTAAATCGCCGAGCGTCTTACGGAAGTCGAAGAGGAACCGGTTCGTCTTGGAGCGACTGCCGACAATGTAGCCCGCGATCGTCGGCATATATCGAAGGAGATCGTATCCGCGGCGCTTTTTGAATTCGTCGCGGAGGGTTGGTGTCCAGTTGACCGCCTCAACCTCCCAACTGTCGGTGTGGAGCCCGGTGAGTGTCTTGCCCTTCAGCGGTCCAGCATCTGCCAGAAGAGGCTCGACCACGCGGTTCCAGTAGCGGCGAAAAGCTCCTTCGTCTAGAACGTCCAGCGCGTAGCCTTTCCAGCCGTCACTGCTTGTCGAGACGGTCGCGTGGTCACCGATGGTCCATCCAACGCGAAGCACTCGGTATTTCCCTTTGGGTGGATTCCAAAGCAGGACCCCATCGGGCGTCATGTTTCCGGTGAGGTCGACAATTTGATCTGATGTCGTCTCTTCTTCGCCGGGTTGGTCGGGCTTGTCGAACAAGAGTGGAGTGGTATCAGGGGCAGAGAAGGAAAGCGATTTCAACATCGCCTTTTCTGGATACTTCTCGATGGTCACTTTCGGCTTTTCGTTCGTGATCGGCCAAGCGAGTACGCAGATGTCACGGTAAGTGTTGTCCCGTCTCTCTGGTTCAGGCATCTGCGTCGAACTTGGGTCTTCGGCGTTGACGGTTGTTTCTGCCCACGTCAGCTTTTTGGCCGCGTCATCTCTGCTCACCACCGGACCGCCAAGATTCCATCCGCTTTGGATGTTTAGCGTGATCTCCATTCCTAGCTTCGACGCCTCTTGGAGCGTGAACTTGTAGAGCTCTCTCCACTCTGGCGATAGGAATGTTGGGCCGTGAGGAACGCTGTCGTTTCCGTCTTGTGAGGCCCCACCCGCGTCGCAGAGCAACGCACTGCCAAAGCCCTTCTCCCGCATTTCCCGAAGGTCTCTGGCAATCGCAGGCTTGTCAACGTTGCCGTTTAGCCACCACCAGTACGCTCGGATGCGGCCCCGCACCGGGGGATTCTTCCAGACATCGTCCAAGGGGAGGCTGGATGGCGTTTGGAGAAAAAGGAGCGAGAGCAACAACGACATCGGCATCGAAGCTTAAGATTAGCTCGCTCAAGAGTCTCGACGCCAATGAAATCCGAATGGTAGACTTGCGTCTATGCCTCAAGACAAGATTGTGGTGGTCGGCGCTCGCGAAAACAATCTCAAGAACATTACCGTCGAGATTCCGCGCGACAAGCTTGTCGTCATCACGGGGCTCTCTGGGAGCGGCAAGAGTAGCCTCGCTTTCGACACGATCTACGCCGAAGGGCAGAGACGCTATGTTGAGAGCCTGAGCAGCTACGCAAGGCAGTTCTTGGGGCAGATGGACAAACCAGATGTTGACCATATCGAAGGTCTGTCTCCCGCCGTCAGCATCGACCAAAAGACCGCGAGCAGGAACCCACGTTCGACGGTCGGCACCGTCACGGAGATCTACGACTACCTTCGAATCCTCTTTGCACGCGTTGGCACTCCGCACTGCATCAACGGCCACGGGCCAATCGAAAGACAATCGACCGACCAGATCGTCGATATCGCCACATCGCTTCCTGCTGGAGTAAGACTCCAGATCTTAGCTCCAGTTATTCGCGGCCGAAAGGGCGAATACAAATCGGTGATTCAGGACGTTTCGAAGGCCGGCTACGTCCGTGTTCGAGTGGATGGGCAGATGTACGAGGTCACAGATGACATCCCGATGGATCGATACAAGCAACACACGATTGAGGTTGTTGTTGACCGAATTGTCGTGAAGGAGGGCATCGATCGTCGACTTGCTGACTCGATTGAGGCGGCCCTAAAGATGGGCAAGGGCCTCGTCAGCCTCTCACTCGTTTTCCCCGAGGGTATTGAGATTCCAACCCTTGTGAAGCAAATCGCCGAGCAGCAAGATGCCCACCCAAAAACTGCCGACGACCCCTACGATCTGCTCTTTAGCGAGAGTTACTCGTGTCCTGTTTGCGGCTTCTCGCTCCCGGAGCTTGAGCCACGACTGTTCTCATTCAACTCCCCGTATGGTGCTTGTCCAGATTGCACGGGTCTCGGCACAAAGACCGAATTTGACCCAGATCTGATCTGCCCAGACAAGTCGAAGCCGCTTCGAGACGGCGCTATTCTGCCCTTCGTCTACAAATCGGGCGAGGTGAAAGAGTGGTGGCCAGAAATGCTCGACGCGGTCGGTAAAGCGCTGGGCTTCGACGCGTCACTTCCTGTCCGGGAGATTCCGGAAGAGGGCATTCACGCGGTATGGCACGGCTTGGCGGAACCGATCAGCGTCGTGATGAAGTACGGCAAGTCAGAGCGTACATTTAAGTCTCAGTGGAACGGCGTGCTCGCCTCGCTCAAAAAGCGATATGAGGAAACCGAGAGCGAGTGGGTCAAGGGTGACCTCGATCAATACCAGGCAACGAAGCCGTGTCCAACCTGTCAAGGTCGTCGCCTGAAGCCTGAAGCGCTTTCGGTGAAGGTCGCGAAGCACGACATGTCCGAGCTCACCACGATGTCGATTGACGTGGCGCTCAAATTTTTCCGTGGCTTGCCCTCTCAGTTGAACACTCGTCAGATGAAGATTGGTGAGCGTGCGGTGAAAGAAGTCACCGAGCGACTCACCTTCTTGGAAGACGTCGGTTTGGGCTACCTGACACTAGATCGTAACGCTCGAACCCTGGCGGGTGGTGAAGCTCAACGGATTCGGCTTGCAACTCAAATCGGATCTGGGCTGATGGGCTGTCTCTACATTCTCGACGAACCGTCGATTGGGCTCCACCAACGCGACAATGAGCGGCTTATCGAAACCCTCATCCGCCTGCGAGACCTTGGCAATACGGTGCTTGTGGTCGAGCATGACGAAGACACGATGATGGCCGCTGACCACATTATTGAACTCGGGCCAGGCGCGGGCGAGCATGGCGGGGAAATCGTGGCGCAAGGAACAGTCAGTGAGTTCTTGGCAAGTGATGCGCTCACCGCGTTGTATCTCACTGGACGACGTCAGATTGAGATACCAGCCACACGCCGTCCACCGCGCGGGCCGAATCCACTCGCCGTGGTTGGTGCTCGCGTCGACCCCGTTGCTTCTGCACCCGTCAAGACAAAAGCAAAGCCAAGGGCCAAAAAGTAGCGAATTGCTAAAGCGATTCAGTAAAGTTGTCTTCGCATGAAATCAACTTCTCTCTCGCTGAACGCTTTCCGTTCCGCCCTCTTTATCTCTGTGTGTGTCGCCATTCCCTCGTCAGCGCTAGCGCAACAGTGGACCGGGAGTGCGAACTTGAACGTCAACGTCGTGCAGAGCACGCAAAACACGCAGGCGGTAACGTTCCTCGCCGATGCGAAGCGAGCCTTTAAGGATGGGGGACTCAGCACTCGATTCGTGTACTCCTTCCAAAAAGCTGCGACGACGACCCAAGATCGGGCCTCCGCCTTTGGCCAATACGATTTCAAGGTCGGGAAGCGAGCGTATGGTTATGTGAGCCTTGGCTTCGACCGAGACAAAATCTCGTTTCTTGATCTGCGCACGCAGGTTGGCGCCGGCTATGGCTATTACATTCGCCAAGACGGAGCCCTCGATCAGGCCGGGAA
>JBBRHU010000190.1:0-6606 GCA_038222255.1 Fimbriimonadales bacterium
CTGGCATCGAACCCTTTGGCTGGCGATGGGACTGGTGAGCGCAATCGCTCTCGCCCAGGATCCACAAGGCGGATTTGGCGGCGGTCAGGGTGGACCCCCACAGGGCGGATTCGGCGGTGGACAAGGCGGACCTGGCGGTCCCGGCGGCCCAGGAATGATGATGCGAGGTCCCGGCGGTCCGAACCTCCTCCTCATGCCAGCTGTGCAAGCTGAGCTCAAATTGAGCGATAGCCAAAAGCAGAAACTCGGTCAGCTCCTTCAGCGTGGTGGTCAGGGTGGCCCTGGCGGACCAGGCGGACCCGGCGGCCCTGGCGGCGGCTTCGGCGGCGGACAGGGTGGACAAGGTGGCGGCTTCGGTGGAGGTCAAGGCGGACAAGGCGGCGGATTCGGCGGCGGACAGGGCGGTCAAGGTGGCGGCTTTGGTGGCGGTCAGGGCGGACAAGGTGGTCAAGGCGGCGGCCCTGGACAGTTCGGCGGCCCTGGCGGAGTTGGACCTGGACCACAAGGTCGTCCCGGACAAGGTGGCGGACAAGGTGGACCTGGAGGCTTCGGCGGTGGACAAGGCGGACCCGGTGGCTTTGGCGGTGGACCCGGTGGACCTGGTGGATTCGGTGGACCTGGTGGATTCGGCGGACCTGGTCAGGGACGACAGGATCCAAGGATCGAGAAAGAGATCAAGTCCATTCTCACGGCCAGTCAGTACACCCGCTATAAGGAAATTCGGCTTCAGATTGAAGTTCCTGCAGCATTCCTACAACCGGACGTCGCTCGCAACCTTCGGCTGACCGACGATCAAGTCGAACAGCTTGAGGCGATCATGGAGAAGAATCGTCCTCAGGGCGGCCCAGGCGGTCCCGGCGGTCCTGGTGGCGGCTTTGGCGGAGGCCAAGGTGGACAACAGGGTGGCCAAGGCGGACAGCGCGGCGGCCAAGGCGGCCAGCGTGGTGGTCAAGGCGGACAAGGCGGCTTTGGTGGCGGTCAGGGTGGACCTGGCTTCGGTGGACCGATGGGCGACCCAGCCGAAATGGAAAAGAAGAAGGCAGAGTTGACGAGCAAGATGCTTGCGGTTCTCACTGCAGAGCAGCGATCGGAGTGGGCAAAGATGATCGGCAGGCCGTTCGACCTTTCGAAGCTTCGACCACAGCGACGCGACCAAGAGTAAGGTCCGAAGAGGCAAGCTCCAGCAAGTAGCCTCGGACTCCTCAAGCCGAGTTGGGTATCTACCCAACTCGGCTTCTTCGTGTTTCAGGTTACGAAGAGAGTCGCTAAGCTCGGGCGGGACGGCTCGAGCTCAGAATGCGGTCCACGATCACTCCAACCAAGATCACGATGCCAACGACAGCAAAGTTAAGCGAACTGGGGATGCCGAGAAGGTTGACGAGGTTCTGCAGAACTTGTAGCAAAATCGTGCCAAGCAATATTCCAATGACCGATCCTTCGCCGCCTCGCAATGAACATCCTCCCAGAACGGCCGCCGCGATTCCGTAAAGTTCATAAGAACTTCCATGCGAAGACGGCTGAACCGAGTTCGTGTAGAAGGCGAGGAGAATTGCCGAAATACCCGCCAAGAACGCGCAGGCAATGTAGGCGATACCAATCACGCGCTTCGTATCAATACCTGAGAACCGCGAGGCCTCTTCGTTCCGTCCAACCGCAAACAGATGCCGCCCGTAGACCGAACGATGAAGCACTACCCAAAGGATTGCCGCCACCACGAGCATGATGAAAAATGGGGTTGGCATCCCGAGCAACTGTCCAGTAGCGAAATTCTTGAGGCCTTCGAAGCCGTGCGAATCGCCGAAGCCTTTGGTCTCATCCTTGGCGATGTACTGCGCGAGTCCCCGATAGATGAGCAGTCCACACAGGGTGACGATGAATGGCTGGAGTTTCAGCCGATTGATCAACATGCTATGGAGCAGACCGAGCGCAAGCGCGACAACGAGGACAAATCCGACGGCGATGGGTACTGGCCAATGTTTATCCACGAGTCCGATCGACAGTAAGACGCCGAGGAGCGCGAAGACCGAGCCTACCGAAAGGTCGATCCCAGACGTGATAATCACGAGCGCGACGCCCATGCTGAAGATGCCATAAAGGCCAATCAGACGGGACAGGTTGAGCAAGTTCGCCGTGCCAAGGAAGTTAGGGTTCTTCCACTCCACGATGACGCTCAAGACGACGAGGAGAATCACGAGCGCCAATTCTCGTCCGTATTTTCTAAGCATTCATCACCGCAAATCGCATGATTTCTTCCTGGCTTGCTGCCTCGCGCGGGAGCACCGCCGCAAGCCGGCCCTCTCGCATAACCGCAACGCGGTCACTTAAAGCGAGAATCTCTTCCATATCGCTGCTCACCATGATGATCGAAACCCCATCGTTCGCTAGCTTTCGCATAAGCATGTAAATTTCACTTCGCGCTCCAACATCGATCCCGCGCGTCGGTTCATCGAGGATGAGCACTTTCGGGTTCATATTGAGCCACTTTCCGAGGACGACTTTCTGCTGGTTCCCACCGCTGAGGCCGCTTACCCACGACTCAATCGAGGGCGTCTTGATGTTCAGTGCGTCCTTCATCGCCTTTGCGGCCCGGTTCTCCTCTGTCAAGTTGACGAGTCCAAAGCGAGAACTAAGGTCGAGAGAGGGAAGCGAGACATTCTCCCGAACCGGCATTGATGTAATCAGCCCCTGAGTTCGCCGATCTTCAGGTGCGAGCAAAATCCCGTTGTCAATGGCTGCCTTCGGCGAGCCAAGTTGAACCTCCAAACCATCAAGCGAAACCGTCCCCGAAACCGCTTTGTCGACTCCAAAAATGGCTCGAACAAGCTCAGTTCGGCCTGCACCCACCAGACCAGCAACGCCAAGAATTTCGCCTCGACGCACATTGAGATTGATCGCATGTTCCGGAAATCGAGCAGTTCTGAGTTCAGTCAACACGAGCCGGTCGGCGTCAGATTGCTCGCGGACGACATAGTGATTAGTCACATCTCGGCCGACCATGAGCCGAATCATTGCCTCGGTCGTGATTTCATTGGCGCTCAGACTTCCCGCGTTCTTGCCATCGCGCATCGCGATCACTCGATCGGCAAGCTCGATCACTTCGTCGAGTCGGTGAGAAACGTACACGACTCCGACGCCACGGCGCCGAAGGTCTTGCACGATGCGCATAAGCGTTTCCGTTTCGGAGAGCGTGAGACTTGAGGTCGGCTCATCCATGATCAGGAACCTAGAGTCAAGCGAAAGCGCCTTTGCGATCTCAACCAGCTGTTGCTCAGCGATGGACAGTTGGGAGACCAGCGTATCCGGTGAGAATTTGACGCCAAGCGGAGAGAGTATTTCTGCAGCTCTTCGGCGGAGGGCAGTCTGATCAATCAGCCCAAACTTTCTCGGTTCTCGTCCAAGAAAGATATTGCCTGCAACGTCTATGTTCGTCAGGTTGCTGAGTTCTTGGTGGATGACCGCAATTCCAGCTCGCACCGAATCGGCCACTCCATGAAGGAGAACCAGGTTGCCATCAATGAAGACCTCGCCTTCGTCTGCGGCGGAAAGGCCGGCGAGTATTTTGATGAG
This sequence comes from Fimbriimonadales bacterium, assembly GCA_038222255.1. Taxonomy (GTDB): domain Bacteria; phylum Armatimonadota; class Fimbriimonadia; order Fimbriimonadales; family Fimbriimonadaceae; genus Fimbriimonas. Next base: position 3,568 of record JBBRHU010000190.1, read on the forward strand.
AGAGGATTTGCCGGCGCCATTCTCTCCAATAAGACCGACGACTTCCCCGGGGTTAACGGAGAAGTCGACGTGGTCGAGCGCGAGTACGCCCGGGTATTGCTTAACGAGCTGTCGCGCCTCAAGCATGCTTAGCGACCGCGAAGCTTGTCGAGGTTCTTCTTGAACTCGTCGACGGTGTCCTTCGTGATCACTCTGGTCTCAACGACGTTTACCTTGCTAGAGGGGAAAACGCTCTTGTCGCCCCGAATGTAGGCGGCCATCTTCTTGATCGCCTGGTATCCAAACTCGTATGGCTGCTGAACGATGGTGGCGGCGATTGCACCGGCCTTCAGGCCTGCGAGCGTATCGTCCTCTTCGTCAAAAGCAACGATCTGAACCTTGCCGACCATCTTCGCATCTTGAACTGCGCCGTAGATTGCGGGGGCGTTATAGCTCCAAATTCCAACGAGGCAAGCGATGTCGTTCTGTCGGGTGAGCACGTCGGCGACGTTTGACTTTGCCTTGGCTCGGTCGGTGCCGTCGGTTCGAACATCAATGAGTTCGCACTTCGATCCCTTCAGGGCTTCGGTGATTCCTTGGAGTCGCTCGGCAGCGTTCTGGGCGTCCTTCGTCCCAACGAAAGCCACGACTTTTCCGCCGTTCGGGAGTGCCTTCTTAATCTCTTCGCCAGCTTGTCGACCGGCGGCAACGTTGTCGGTGCCGATGTAGCAAGCTCGATCGCTCTTCGGTGCGTCGCTATCTTGAGTAACAAGAAGCATTTTCTTCGCAACGTTGTTCAACATGTCCGTCTGGTTCTTCGGGTCGGATGGGCTGATTGCCATACCGTCGAGACCCTTCGTGACCATGTCATCTACAAGCGCGCGCTGGGTTGCACCTTGGCCGTCGGTCGGCATTCGAAACTCTGCTTCGACGCCATCTAGTTCGCTAGCAGCTTTCTCGACTCCCTTGCGGGCAATTGTCCAGAAGTCGGACGAGTTGTTGGTGACAAATGCGAGCTTGAGCTTTTTGCCGCCGGCTCCTTCCTTCGGAGCCATGGCATCTGCCTTGGGCTTATCTGGACCGGGAGTCTCGGCTCCCTTGTCTCCACTACCGCAACCCGCGAGCAGGGAGAGTGCGAAGAGAGACGAAGCAACGAAAACTGAGTTTCTCCATTGCGGGATTACAGCGTTGACAGCGCGCAAAGACATGCCCCAAATATATCACAGCGAACATCGTTTAAGCTTGATCTACCTCCCGAAGCAGTCAACCTCGGCGCCACTACCGTAGCCTTCACGGACAAACACTATCAAGATCTCGACAAGAATTGGGCTTTGGACTTGCTAGAGTTCGTAACTCTGGCCATCCGGGGAATCGACTTCCTGTATAGTTCTTGTAAGCAATCCAAATGGATAGTGCTTTAGGTACACAAATCAGCGATGAAAATCAAACCTGCTGGAAAGGTCGCCATCTTACTGCTTGTCGCAGGAGGAGCCCTCGGAATCTTCCGATGGATGAACAACTCTGGATCACTTGGTGGACTTGTTCCGGAAGCTAAAAGTCAGAGTTCGATGGAAGTTGGGAAGATTGAACTCCCATCGATTTCCGGCCAAGCTCCCCCCGTGCCCATCACCGATCTGACCATGCCATCCACTACCGCAGTGAAAGCAAGCGGTCCAAAAATCAAATGGCTGGTATGGGCGTGGAACGCTCAGATGGGCTTGCTCTTTGCTAACGGCGGAAAGTCGACCACAGAAGGCAGTTTTCAGGCTAAGAATGGGGTGAACATCACCTTTGAGCGCCAAGACGATGCTGGAAAGATGCAAGAGGCACTGGTGACGTTTGCAACTTCTCTCAGCCGGGGAACTACACAGCCCGATGTCGGAACGCACTTCGTGACGATCATGGGAGATGGCTCGGCGACGTTCTTGGCTGCGGTCAATCAGAACCTCGAAAAGCTCGGTCCAGAGTATCGCGCAAAGATTATTGGGGCAGCAGGTTTCTCTCGTGGCGAGGACAAGTTCATGGGTCCAGCTACTTGGAAGCAATCTCCAGCGAGTTCCAAAGGTGGAGTCGTGGCCGGCTATCTTCGCGACGGAGACTGGAATATTGCCCAGAAGTGGCTTGGTGACAACCAGCTGAAGAACAACCCCAATGAAAAGACTTACGATCCAGATGCTTTGAACTGGGTGGCTGCGAACGACTACATTGAGGCAGCGGAGAAGTACATAACGGGATACACCGAAGAGCGCGAAGTCGTTAAGAATGGCAAAAAAACTGGCGTGCGCAAGAAGATCAAAGTTGACGCAGTTGTGACTTGGACGCCTGGTGATGTGAACATCGCAGACAAAAAGGGTGGATTGATCTCCATCGTTTCGACAAAGGAATATTCCGCGCAGATGCCTTGCGTTATCATCGGAATCGACAAATGGTGCCGCGAAAACCGGAGTGTTGTCGAGAATATGCTCGAGGGGATTCACAAAGGTGGCGACGCGGTCAAGCAGAGCGCGGACGCGCTCCGCAAAGCAGGCGAAATCGCAACCTCGGTGTATGGTGAAAAGGACGCTTCATATTGGGTTCGCTACTACGTGGGCGCTAAGGAGAAAGATCGAGGAGGAGTTGATGTTGAACTCGGTGGTTCGGCAGTAAACAATCTCGCTGACAACATGTATCTCTTCGGTTGCGTCCCTGGGTCCGCAAACACATTCGGTGCCGTCTACACGGTGTTTGGAGACATCGTCAAAAACCAATATCCGGAGATTGTTCCGTCGTATCCACCTGTTGACCAGATTCTCGACACGAGCTATCTAGTGGCGGTTGCGAAAAAATCGAACTTCAATCCCGAAGCGAACCAGGTCAAGCCAGTTGCGTCGAGCACTGGAAAGCCAGGCGCGGTCATCGGGAAACGAAATTGGAAGATCGAGTTTGACAGCGGAAGAGCAAGCTTCTCTGGCTCGGCCACACAGACGCTCGATGCACTGCTGCGAGACCTGCTCGTTGCTGGAAATACGACCGTCGAAATTGGAGGGCACACCGATAGCGTTGGAAACTCAGATGCGAATA
>JBBRHU010000191.1:0-6600 GCA_038222255.1 Fimbriimonadales bacterium
CTGCGATATGCATCCAGGCGATATTGACCCTCTTTGTCCACCACACCTATGTGAGCACCGGCCAAATGAAGGTGGTGCTGGGTTCGGTTTCTGAAGACGACTATCGGAATGCGAATATCGGATTCACCCGAGCGAGCAAGATTCTGAACGAAGAGATCAAGCCGAAAAAGGTCGCGCTCTACAATGAAGTGTTCGGCTTCTTGCTCGATGTCCCCTACTTCTGGGCGAATCCAGGTCACACGACGGAGATCGGATATGAACAACTCAAAGATGGCAAGGGCTTAGCCGAATCGCTTAAGAAGCTTGGCATCACTCACGCCTATGTGAACCTCAGCCCGTCGATCGAACCTGCCGGGGAAAGAATGGTTCAGGCAATGGGTTTGGGTGGAACTCCGGTGCCATACACGACTGACGAGGTTGCGGACCTTAATTCAGATCTCCGAAAGAAGTGGAAGTGGCTGATTGTCGACGCTGTTCTCGCTGGTGCATTCAAACCCGTGAAGCCCGTTGGCCGGGCAATCATTTTTGAGATCCCGTAGCATCGCAGGATTCGATAGCAAACCTCGCCGCAGATTTGCTTGTCGCGCGCACGCCTTCTGGCTTGAACTACCCCCAGAGGCGCGTCAAGAGCGATGCAACAAGCGGTTGGGGCGTCCAATTGCACCAAGTGGCGATAATATGTATTGAAGGATTCAAGAGCGATGATCATTCCAGAAGCACTAAAAGCCGTGCTTGACATCAACCCGCAGATTCTGGGCGGCGCGATCCGCTTTCAGGGAACGCGCGTACCCGTCCAAGCCCTCATTGATACTTTGGACGACGGCGATGGCATCGAGGATTTTTTGGATGGATACCCGGGTGTCAGCAAGCAGCAGGGAGAGGCGGTTATTCACTGGGAACAGAGTCAAGCACGTCCGGTTTTTGGGCTCGAATTGGCTGGATAATGCGAGTTCTACTTGATCAAAACATCAACCCGCGCTTTGCCCACCTTCTGCCAGAACACGAAGTGATGCACACGCACAAACTAGGCTTGGTTGAGTTGTTGAATGGAGACCTCGTCACCGCTGCAGAGGCTGCGGGGAAGGAGCATCAGCATCCTAGTGCTGAAATCGAACCGAATTACGTGGCCTCATATCAAGCCCCTCGCACCGAAGGTGCGGCCGCACTTGTAGGAGTGACTGAAGGCTCCTTCATTACGATCAGTCCGGAGATCTAGGAGCGTCCAGCACCAGCTGGACGCTCTCGCCAACGCGCCAACCTGGTCGAGTTTCTTTCAGATGGAGGCGATCCTCAGAGCTTGATCCCAACCGCGTTCAACGTGTGTTCCGTGTTTCGCAGATGATGTTCCAAGCTGAAGATCTCGTCGAGCTCGTGCTCTCCGAGCCTCGCGAGGACATCGGGGTCGGAGTAGACGCATGACTTGAAGTCAGCGTTGGTATCCCAGCTCTTCGCAGCATTCCTCTGCGCGACCTTATAGGCATCTTCGCGACGCATACCTGCATGGATCAGGTGGATCATGAGATGCTCGCTGAACACAAGATCACCCATTTGGCGGAGGTTTCGCTGCATGTTCTCTTCCATCACGTGGAGTCCCTTAAGGATAGTGGTGAGGCGATTGAGCATGAAGTCGGCGAGCTGACAGGAGTCGGGGAAGATGATTCGCTCAAGCGAAGAATTCGTGAGGTCGCGCTCGTGCCAGGTGGCGACGCTTTCGAGCATCGCGTGGGCGTTGGCTCGGAGCAGGCGAGCGAGACCGCAGACGGTTTCGCTGTTCCAAGGATTTCGCTTGTGCGGCATCGCGCTGCTTCCGGTTTGTCCCGCCGCAAACGCCTCTTGAACCTCCAGGATTTCGGTTCGTTGCAGGTTTCGGAGCTCTGTCGCGATGCGTTCGAGCCCCGCGCCAAGAAGGGCGAGGTTGTTCAAAAAGTGAGCGTGTCGATCGCGGTTGATGATCTGCGTGCTTGCTGGCTCTGGCTCAAGCCCTAGCTTTTCGCACACCAAATCTTCCATTTCGGGCGAAGTAATCGCGTGAACTCCGACCGCGCCAGAGATCTTCCCGGTGGCGACGTCAGACCGCGAATACTCGAGGCGATTCATGTTGCGCTGAAGTTCTGCCAGCCAGTTCGCACACTTGAATCCAAAGGTGATCGGTTCGGCGTGGATTCCGTGAGTTCGACCGATGCAAGGCGTGTGAGCGTGGGTCCTCGCGAGCCGCTCAATTTCGGCCGCGAGTCTGCGAGAAGACTCAAGCAAAACCTCGCACGAGTTACGAAGCATGATGCCAAGCGCAGTGTCGATTACATCGTAGCTTGTGACGCCAAGGTGAACATATCGTCCTTCCTCACCGATATTTTCAGCGAGGTTTCGCACGAACGCCATCAGGTCGTGGCGGGTTTCCCGCTCGATCTCATCGCAACGATCAAGATCAAACGCTGCCTTTGCGCGGACGACTTGCGCTGCTTCGACGGGAATTGTGCCCATCTCGGCATGGACTTCGCAGATGACGACTTCGACCTCCTGCCACACGGCGTATTTAGCTTCACGCGACCAGATCGCGTTCATGGCGGGAGTCGTATATCGATCAATCATGCTGACAACAAGGGTACCTTTCCGACATGGCTGAGCCGCCGCCGCTCCGATCCACAGGGCCGAATGGTTTGCCCGTGCCATTTGAGGCGAGCGTTGCAGATCGGGATCGAGCGAGGTGGATTCATCTCGCGTCAATCTTAGCGCCACTCACCTCGCCGCTCGTCGGGTTCATCGCGGGATCGAAGGCGCCTTTTATCAAAGCCCATGCACTTGAGTGCGCCTTCGATCTGCTGAAGTGGAAAATCCTACTCTTCGCAATTCGAATCTACATGCTCTTTTCAGCCGCGCTGAAGGTCTGGCAGATGCTTTATCAAGAGGTCGAATTTGACTGGAAGTCAATGATCATTCGAGGTATCGCTGGATTCATCATGTTTGCTTGCTTCGAAATTTGGAACATCATCCAGGCAATCGCGGCCTCAAAAAGAGCTTCAAAGGGACAATGGCCAAAGAAGAACTTTCTGCATCGAATGTTCAAAGTCAGCTTCCCCCAATGATTCAACTAGCATTCGGGTCAAGGCCAAAGTCGGACTCACCACCTCCATTTAAGCCGGGCCGTCGAAAGGTTGTGGTATAACTCTAGATTGCGTCGAGTCGACGCATGGGGATTCGTCATGGCAAAGGTCTGTCAAGTAAGCGGAAAAACTGGTAACAACGCAAAGCACATTCGAAACCGACACTCGCAAGGGTGGAAGTACAAGGCACCGAAGAAGAATCGTGTGCAAGATCCGAACCTGCATGTGGTTCGCCTTCGAACTCCAAATGGCGTCGTGAAGCTAAAGGTCGCGACTTCAGTTATTAAGAGTCTCGAATTCAATCAGGTCGCATGCGGCCTCAAGCCGGTTCCCAAGGCTTGGCTCACAAAAGCTGGCTACGGCGTCTAATCCTCAGACGAATCCAATTTGGGTGTTCTGCTCACTGCAGAACACCCATTTTCTTTGTCAGCTAGGTTCAAATCAAGCTATAATACAGCTCAAGCATTGGCTCTACTGGCAACGTCGCCGTCCCGGTTTCTCTGGGTGTTTGAGCTAGCTCCCCCACCATATCTGGCGGTAGATGGCCTCGATGAATGCGGCGTACGAGATAAGTCACGATTGGGATGAACCCGAAGATTTACACGCGCTACTGCAAGCGCTTCGTCAGCAGCGTGATCTGAACACCCGAAAGATCCGTTACGCCTACTACATCGCAGAACAAGCCCACAAGGGCCAGTTCCGTTCTTCTGGCGAGCCCTACATTACCCATCCCGTTGCAGTCGCTCGTATCCTCGTCGATCTCCATGTAGATGACGAAACGGTATGTGCGGCGCTGCTTCACGACGTCGTCGAAGACAACCCAGCGTATACATCAGAAGCGATTGGAGCAACCTTTGGAGCCGAGGTATTGCAATTGGTCGAAGGCGTCACAAAGCTCAAGTTCAAGGGCCACGAGAACATGTCGGAGCGACAGCGCTCTGCGGCCCAGATCACCCGCGCGGCAGAGACTCTTCGCAAGATGTTGCTCGCGATGGCAACCGACTTTCGGGTGATGTTCATCAAGCTGGCAGATCGCCTTCACAACATGATGACGCTCGATGCCTTGGCCCCCGCAAAGCAAATCCGCATCGCGACCGAAACTCTAGACATCTACGCCCCGCTCGCAGCCCGCCTTGGTATTTGGCAATACAAGTGGCAGCTCGAAGATCTCGCCTTCAAGGCATTGCATCCAGCCGAATTCCAGCGCGTGTCCGACCTCGTCGCAAAGTCTCGCGGACAGAGAGAAAAAGAGCTGACCGAGGCTACGCTGCTTATTAAGGAGTTGCTCGCAGAGGAAGGCGTGAAGGTCATCGAAATTCAAGGGCGACCCAAACACCTGTACAGCATCTTCAATAAAATGGTGAAGCAGGGCCTCCGGTTTGAGGACATCTACGACCTCCTAGCCCTTCGCATCATCGTAGAAACTCGAGCCGAATGTTATGTGACGATGGGCGTCGTGCACGGTGCGTTTAACCCGATGATGACCCTCTTTGCCGACCACATCGCTCAACCCAAACCAAACGGCTACCAGTCGATTCACACCAAAGTGGTGATGCCGAATAAGCAAATTCTCGAGATTCAAATTCGAACCAAAGAGATGCACGACATCGCAGAGCACGGAGTCGCCGCGCACTGGAGCTACAAAGAAGGGAAGATCAAAGGTGCAGGCGACGAGGCCAATACCTTCGCTCAACTCCGGCAACAGCTCTTCGACTTCTCCAGCGACTCTCGAATGTCGAGCGACTTCCTGCGGTCTGTATCGAATGATCTCTTCTCGGAGCAGGTGTTTGTCTTCACTCCTAAGGGCGATGTCTTTGACATGCCTAAGGACGCCACCCCCGTCGACTTCGCGTTTCGGGTTCACACTAAGATCGGCATGACCCTTGTCGGTGCGAAAGTCAATGGATCGATTGTCACGCTGAATACTGCGCTCAAGAACGGCGACGTGGTCGAACTGATCACACGCTCGAATGCGACTCCGAGCCTGGACTGGCTCGAATATGTCAAGTCTGCCCACACCCGTGCAAAGCTGCGCGGCTACTTCCGAAAGCAATCGAAAGATGTTGATGAACGGCGAGGAAAGGAGCTAATCGAGCGCGAGTTGAAGTCGGCCGGACTTGATCCGCGAAAGTATCTCGGCGAAGATCGGCTGCAGAAGCTTGCCAATGAACTTGACGGATGTGAGACTGGACAGGATGTGCTGGCGAAGGTGGGTGCAGGACTAACTTCGGTTCAGGGAGTGATCTCCAAACTGCGCGGTTTGGTTGTCGAACTTCCTACAGCCGACCGGATCGAGGTGACCAAGACCAAAGAAGGCAAGGTCACGCTGGTCACCAAAGGCATTCAAGGAGTCTCGGGCGTGCTTGTCGCTCGGTCGAAGTGTTGTTCGCCGATTCCGGGTGATCACGTATTGGGGTATGTCACTCGCGGCCGAGGCATCATGCTGCATCGAATCGATTGTCCCAACGCGGCGAACTCTATGGAAGCTGAAGTCGAGCGCTGGATTCCTTACGAGTGGCCAGGCGGAAACACCGAGGCTTACAGCGTCCCGCTCAAAATCGTTTCTCTGAACCGGCACGGCCTTCTCATGGATATATCGACAATCTTTGGTGAGAGCAAAACCAACGTCTCTGCGGCAAACATCAAGACACTGAACAACCAAACGGCAGAAATCTTTTTGACGATTGACGTCCGAGACACCGACCACTTGAACGTCCTCATCAACCGCATCCAGAGCTTTGGCGACATCATTTCCATCTCGCGAATGTTCGGAAGGACGACAAAGTAGTCCATGCAACAGGCCAGGTGGGACCGCACAAAGGGCAGGCCCGAGCCGATTCGCGCTCTAAACCGGGTCACTGAGACTGATAGCCAAGAACCTTTGGTTGACATCTACGATATCGCACCAAAGATTCGCCCTATCCGAAGTGCGGTGATTCCATTTGTCCGAACCACCGTCGCCGAGATGTGTCGAGATGCGAGCGAGCGGCTGCCGGAAGGCTATTATCTTGGGCTCATCGAAGGTTGGAGACCCATCGAGCGACAGCAGCGTATTTGGGATTTCGTTTGGAAGTGTGCGGTCGAAGCCTTCCCAGATCGGGACTATCGGGCGCTTCGAAGGACTGTCTGCAGGTGGGTTGCACCAACAGACCAAAAGGCGCCTCCGGGGCATTGTACGGGTGCGGCGGTTGACGTCTGGTTAGTGGACGATCACGGTGAACCGATCGACATCTGCTCGCCGTTTGAGCGATTTTCCTCCGCCTCGACGTACTCATTGGGACTGAGCGAGGAAGCTCAAAGAAATAGGTCGACCTTAGTCGAGACGATGCTCGCGGTTGGCTTCTCAAATTGTCGCGACGAGTGGTGGCACTACAGCTACGGCGACGCCGGATGGGCAGTGAGAGAGGGTTTATCCGCTTGCTGTTACGGACTCGCCACGATGCCACCCGAAACCTACGCTGCTTCAGAACGGCTCAACGGCCTGTCCTTTCTCGAACGT
>JBBRHU010000192.1:0-6465 GCA_038222255.1 Fimbriimonadales bacterium
GACATCGGCTTCGTTTTCGAAGACGAACGCGAACGCGGTGGTGCCGTTGTGCAATTCTGCAGGCATCTTCGCGGTGTCATCGCCAGCGGCGATGCGGAAAAGGGTGTTCTTCAGAACGTGAAGTTCTGCGCCCTTCTTGCGAAGATCGTTGCGGAGCTGCTGAACTTCGGTGACCTTCAATCCTCGGTAGTCGGCAAAAACGACTCCCGATGATTTTGTGTACCACTCACGAGCTTGCTCGATCGTGCGTGCTTTTTGGGTAGTAGGCATATCGCACCAAGCTCTTAAAACAAAAATGGCCTTCGTCCAACCAAGAAGGACAAAGACCTCACGCCGCAAAACGGCTTGATTCCAAATTGTCGCTCCTCGGTAGGTTGCCTTTTCAGGCATTTATGACGTCGCCACCTACTGTCTCAAGAGATTGTTCTTAGTATGACACATTTTCCCAGGGTTCGAAGTACGTACCACTTGGGCTCGACTGTCTCGCCCTTTCATGGCTGGGCGAATTCTTGCTGTTTGTTTCCAGGGCTTTGCCCTTCGCAGTAGAATAGTCTCCCTTCAGGAGACGGGAGGGAGGGTGATTGGTGTTCGCGAGAGATCCGTCGGTTAGGCGATCCGCCATCTCAGAGCCTCCCCAGCTCCAACGGGGCGAGACTCGACAGCGAAGGGTGCAACCCTGGATCGATCGCGGCACCAGAATCCCGAGCCCTGAAAGGGCTGGACTACGTGGTGTCTCGCTCCTGCAGGGCTGGGTGGATTCCCGATGGTTGTTTGTTCCCAGGGCCTTGCCCTTCGCTGTAGAATTGTCTCCTTTCAGGAGACGGGAGGGTAGGTGATTCGTTGGTTGAGAGGGGGGTGCTGGTCTCTGCGGAGCTCGGGATCCCCCTGCCTCCCAAGCTCCAACGGGGCGCAACTCTACAGCGAAGGGTGCAACCCTGGATCGATCGACGCGCCCAAATAGCGTGCCCTGTGAGGGTGCGAATTTCATTCCCAGAGATATATTTCATCGAACTCCACGCTTTCCTTCCTCAGAATTGCCCGAAGTTCATCCTCAAATGTGTACCGTTCGTGGTGCCGTTCTTGATTCGCAATGTAGGCTTGAATCATCTCTACATCGCGGGCAGAGACGGAGAACGCGGCGTAACCTGCCTGCCATGAGAAATGGGAGAGCGATTCGTGTTGCGGCTTCAACCACTTGGTGGTCGACGTCTTAAATTCCTTGATGATGCTTGCAACTGGCGTCGTGCGAGATAGGCGGAAGAGAACATGAATGTGATCAGGTCGTCCGCCGATCTGAATCGAAGGGCAGTCAAGTTGCCGCATCAACCCCGAAGAGTATGCCCAGAGGAGTTCCATTCTCTCGCCCTCCAAGAACGGGATGCGGTCAGAAGTGCTGAAGACAGCGTGGATGAGAATGTTAGAGAGAGATTGGGGCACCTTCCTAAAAGTATAGGGACTTAGGTCGATTCGAGCAATCGGATTGGATGCATGGTTTTGCCCTTTCAGGGCTGGGGGATTTCTGGATGTACATTTCCAGGGTTGCACCATTCGCTTTAGCATGTTCCCCCTCCAGGGGAATGGGGAGAAGGCTTGCAGTTTGGCTGTTGTTTGGTCGACTCAGATTCGGAGGTATCGATTTGCAGGGGTGCTGTCATCATGTCCCACCCCTAGCCCCAACGGGGCGAAACTCTATAGCGAAGGGCGGAGCCCTGGGAATTTTCGACCCACATAAAGCCCCAGCCCTGAGGGGGCGAAACAAGGCGAAGGTTGGGTGTTCAGCCCTTTCAGGGCTGGGGGATGTGGGGGTGTGCTACTACGCACATACCAGGGCTTTGCCCTTCGCTTTAGAATGTCCCCCCTTCAGGGGAAGAGGGGACGTTGAGCTTTGGCAAGATGGTTCATGGGCTTTCGGGCCGTGGGATCGTAGGTTTGCTCGCACGCGAGGACCCTTTTTACACATTGACCCAACAGCACCACAAACCCACGCCCCCACGGTTCAGAACTTGAACTGAGCGACGAGGCGGATGGCGCCGTAGCCGACGAGGTTCTTTCGGAGGCCTTCTGCAGCGCCGCCTGGATCGTAGATCAGGAAGCTGCTTAACCCGGTTGTGCTTCCACCGGCGTAGGCCATACCTGCGGGAAGGATGCTTCCCTCCGCTTCAGCGAAGAGCCACGAGGTGAGCTTTGCGCGGTAGAGGAGCTGGAGGACAGGGCGGAAGTCGACTCGATTTTTGACTACGATCAGGTTGGTTTTCTGAGCGATCAAAAAGCCCTGGAACCGTAAGGTCGATTGGTTATTGCTAAATACGTCTCGGCCATAGCCAAATGACAGAACATTAGAATCTCCTTGTCCCGCCGCCTTTACCGAAGTGTAGTTCAACGCTAAGGCGATTCCAGTCGGCAGTTCATAGTGAACAGACAGGGACTGGTTCTTGGTCGGGAAGTAGGTTGCGGCCGCACCGTTGGTGACGGCAGTGGCATCGTACGTCTTGATGGCTTCGTACTGGAAGGCCCACGCGGAATCATCGATACTCTTCGCCTTCTTGAAAACCCACTTGAATCCGTAGCTGTCTGAGTTAGCGTGGAGTCTGCTCGTAGCGCTGGCCCCTTTGGCGAGGTAGTTCTGTCGTGAGTACCAGATCGACACAGTATCGATGGGATTGACCGTTACGTTCCAGTCTTTGGACTCGAGCGTCTTTCCTTTGAATTTGGAGTAGAGAAACGCACCCGAGGCACTTGCAGATCGCTCGTAAGATCGTGCACCAATAACGGTTCGGTTCGCCCACTGATTGATCCGTGGGTCGCTCGAAAGTGGGTCTTGCTTAGCTTCTTCAGCGGCGACGGCGAAAGCGGATAGGGTTAATGCACAAATGGCGACGAGTGTCCTCGTCGCCATCGCACCCCTTTGTAAGGGATTTGTCATGTTGTAGTTCTTGCCTTAAGGAAGAAGCGAGAAGTCAACGTTGTTGACTCCATTCGAAGGGATTGCGCTGTTAGATCCTGCAACGACATCGTTGTAGCTAACTTGCCCACCCAGGTTGAGGGTCTGCGTCTTCTGTAGCACGCCATTTGCGTGGCTGATCGTGAGTCGGAACATTCGACCCGAGAACACGGTGGGAATACCAGCAGTCATGACCTGACCGTTGGAAGAGTTCGCACCATTTGCAGGAAGCGTTCCACCGATGAAGGTAGGAATCGAGGTGGTTGCACCGCCGTTGGATTCAATCGTCATCGAGATGTTCTGGCTAATTCTGAGGATTTGACCAGCAGAAGCAACGAGGAACGGTCCTTCCATTCGAATCGTCCATCTTCGGTTCCTCGGCATGATGAGAGGCTTGTCGAACATAGCACCTTGCAGCAGCGTTCCACTAAGTCGGTTCACGATGTGAACGCCAGTGAGAACACCGTTGACGAAAACGTCACCGGATGCACGACCTTCAAGCGAAAGGCTGTTGAGGATAGGCACGCCTGCAGGAATAACTGCGAACGATTCTCCAGCAACGATCATCTCACCCTGAGGAAGAACGCCAACGAAGGAACCGAAGCTGTTAAAAACCTGCTGCTCTCCGCCGGTCGCGTCAACAGATGTGCTGTTGGATGAGGTGCCTGCAGAGAGACCACCGTTAACGGTGACTACGCCAGGAATAACCGGGACGCCGCTGCCGCTGCCCGCGCAACCTGCGACGATCATCGCAATCGATGTAATCGCAGTAAGGCCAAGAATTTTCTTATTTGTATTGAATCCCATTTCGTATCTCCTAAATGAGCGCATTCTGGCGCACGTTGCACCGACGCTCATCTATTATACCAACCGGTGCCCAATAGCGGAACACTTCAGTCGAATTAAGCTTACGCTTTAACTCTACCGTAAACACAGCTTATCTTCGCAGCCCGATTTGTAGATTTTATGATACAACGATTTTCCTCATAATTCAAGGTGTTTAGGTTCAATTGAGTCGTCTGACTCGAGTTTGGTCCAATCCTGCAAGGCCTAGTGCCGCTGGGACTAGGTCCCAGTGAGGGCTTATCAGCCAGGTCTCTTTTGGGGTCCCAACGATGATGATCGGGTGTTTGCTCAGCGCGATTTCGGCAGCTCGTTGCAGCATAGACAACTGTCGGTCGGTGGAATTCGCCGTGTTTGCGCGTTGAATAAGGTCGTCGACCTCCGGATTTCTAAATTGCGAGTTATTGCTTGGAGATGTGGACAAAAACACCGTTGGTATGAAGTTCTCGATGTGGGGGTAATCCCCAACCCAACCTGTGTAGAAAGCCGCGAGCTGATGGCTGAGATTTTTTTCTCGTAATATTGCTGGGTTCATCGACGCGGCAACCGCATCGATCCCCAGATGAGCTCTCCATTGGGTGACGATTCCTTCGACCACTGGGTTTGCCCGCTGAGTGTCCGCGTACGCCAGTGTTAATGTTGGAAATCCACGTCCCTCAGGGAATCCCGCCTCAGCGAAGAGTGCCTTCGCTCGGGCCACGTCGTACGGCGAAGGTCTGATGAACTTCCATCCCGTCGCAGCAGGGTGGGTCAAGTTGCCGCTAAGTCGTTCGATGCCTCCCTGCGCTTGGTCTGCAAGCAGGGTCTTGAAATCGATGGAAAGTTCAAGGGCCTCGCGAATCCTCTGATCTTTCAGTGCGGGAAGCGCAGATGGTTGAAATTGGATAAATGTGGTCGAGAGCCGATTGACGTCGAGCTTAGATTGTTTGAGTTCTGGATTGTTTGCGATGAGTTTTCGATCTTGCATCGTTGTCTGGATCAGGTCAATTTTCCCGTCTTTGAACAGCAGAAGCCGAGTTGCCGAGTCGGACACCACGCGGAATGTGATCTTCTCTGGCCCTGATCCACGAACCCGCATAAGTTCGAGGCTCTCGCCGCCAACTGTTTTCGCGATTCGATAGGGCCCACAGCCAATTTGCCCCGCCTTACCGGTCGCGATCGCCGCGACGGGGTACGTGATCTTGTTCAGAAATGTCGATGGGTGAGTAGTGACCTTCACCGTGAAGTGAGTTGAGTCCGTAATCTTGAGGCCTTTGAGTGCCTTTGATTTCCCCGAAATCACCTCGCTTGCCCCTTCGATATCTCCCAAATAGAGTTCTGCGAGCGGAGACGCCGTCGAGGGAAGGAGCGCTCGCTCCCATGCTGCGCGGACGTGGTCTGCGGTCACCTGGGTCCCGTCGGAGAACCGCGCGGGGCGGAGCGCGAACTTTATTTCTCGATCACTTGAGTTGACGGTGTAATCCGCCAGGTTGGGTTCGATCTGTGCTTGTTGGTCAAAGCTAACGAGGCAGGAGTGAACTTGTGTCAGGACGTCGTACGAAATCGACTCGGTAAGGCAGGCTGGATCTAGAGATGTCGGAAAAGTATTCAGGGCGACGCGGAGAACATTTCCTTGCGTTTCGACTTTTGGAGATTTACACCCGACTCCTCCCGCAATCAGTAGCGAGAGGAGAAGTTGGTTCCAGACCCTCATTTAGGGATTGGGAGACCAAAGGCGGCGAGGTGACTGCGAAGCATCTGCACCCGATTTGGAGTGTTTAGGTTGATGCTGAATGGCCGTCCGCGAGCGTCGATGATCAGGCCAACGGTTCCACCGATGAGGTTTGTCGTTTTGTTTCTCGATCCCTTTGAATCATCGAAGCCAGAAATAGTGACCGGCTTGCCCTTGCCGGCACCGACGTCGAAATTCTTGCCCGGCTCAACTGTGATCGTTGCGCCAGGAGTCATTTCGAAGGGAACGATTCGGATCTCTCCGAATGGGACGCTTACATCAACGCCTGAGCCAACAACCCGTACACATTGAGCGCCAGCGATGTCCACTCCGACCGGGGCGATGCACGTACCAATTCGGACAATGCAGTCGCGCTCAAAAACCTGGCGGGCTGCATCGTAGAGGTGCTCGGAGAGAACGCCGAGGTGCGGCATCATAAAGATCGAGTCCACCGTAAGCATCGTGATGCCTTCTGGCTGATATGCGTCCATCATCATGAGCGCACTCTGGGCGCGCTCTGGAGCGTGTGAAAGCACGCCGCCAGATCCGATGACCATATCAAGCTCCATCATCTTGACCAAGGTTTGGCCTGAACCCGCCTGGTCAAAAATATCACCAACACCACGCTGTTGCTGGATACCCGTGAGACCACGTGCAAGCGACTTGTGGTGCTCAAAGGCAAGTCGGAGCGCTTCCCGCGAGACTGCATGTTCGATGAGAAGGTCTTCGTAAGTCTGAGGAATCGTGGTTGGCCGGATCATCTTGTTGCGAAGACGATTGCGGACTTCTGCCGGGTCGATCTCGAACGGCAACCATCGTGCGATGTTGTCAACACCTGACTCCTTCAGGACGTTGCAGATGGAGTAGCTCATGCCGAGGTTTGCGGAAACCGTTCGGTTGTAGATCCTTTCTCCGGTTTCGGCTTGGAACACGGAGAAGACGTCAGTCGTTGCACCTCCGATGTCGACTC
>JBBRHU010000193.1:0-6439 GCA_038222255.1 Fimbriimonadales bacterium
AAAGCCGAGAGGCATATCAAGTTGACCAACTTGCGCCATGAGATTCGGGCTTATGCGGTATTTGATCCACGCATCTCGAAGTTGTGCTGCGGTTTGGTTCGCCGATGTTGCGTACTCCATCGCGACCCGAATCTGAGTTCGAGGATCGACATCAGCGAGCATATTGACTCGCACGTTTCTGAACTGGAAAGCATCGTTTGGAATTCCCAATGCCCGTTGGTCAGTGTTATTAAAAACTGGTTGGATGTATCCTGAGAACACTGCCTTTTGGGACGAGGCGGGCGTGCTAGGTGGGGTTGGGGGAACTGGCGTAGGCTTCGAGTTAAGAGTTTGCAACTCCTTTCGAATCGCCGTAAGTTCTTCGACGAGCTTTTTGAGTAATTCAACCGCTTCGTCGCTTCCGCTCAGTTTCCCAGAGGCTGCGAGTTCACCAATCTTCTTAGTCGCGGAATCAGCTCGCGCTTTGAGGTTCTCCACTTGGGAGATTTTGGCGCCTTGCAGATCAGTCGAACTGGCGAACGTGATTGTGGTCGAAACGAGAAGAGTAGCGAGGGCGATCAGCTTCATGGAATGTTAGGGGAACGTTGTTAATAATACTGTTCTCTGTTCCAAAACCGACTCCGGGGCCCCCAGATTTGTCCTTCTTAACAATCAGTGAGCAATACGGCTCGTGTCTGTCGCAAGGAAGAATCGGGAGAGTCTCCCCTCCGCTGCACGGAAGGACAGCCTGTATCGAACGTCGCCGTAATATTGCTCCAATCCTCCACGGCCGATTCGGTTTTGCGCTACGAGGTCAAGCTCGGACTGGACTCGCGCGATTTCCAGGATCAGAGACCTGCGCAAACTTTCTCGGTAAGCATTGGCACTCGGCAGGTTCATGGAAACCAACAATTTAATGCGCAAGACCAAGTCATCTCGATCCCTAACATGGTCTGATGCCAGGTCGGCATCACCAAATGAAGCGGCCTGATTCGCTTCAAGTGACTCCTTCGAATTCTCTGATGCTGCGATCCCTGGGAAGAAGAGCGCAAGGCCTCTTAACATCTGAAAACCAACGGCATAGACTTCATACGGCACCTATTGGACGGATATCCCAAAGGAGACTGAGAGAAATCGTTCAAAATGGATCGTCTGGAACCACCCTGCTATGAACCCGATCCAAGCAATCGTCTACGGCATCATTCAAGGACTCACTGAGTTTTTGCCGATTAGTAGCAATGCACATCTGCGCCTTGCTCCGTTGCTCTTTGGATGGGAAGATCCGGGTGCTGCCTTCACCGCAGTCATCCAACTGGGGACCACGCTGGCCGTACTGATCTATTTCGCGAAGGATCTTGCACTTTACATCGGCGCGTGGGCAAGATCATTAACAGGAAAAGGTAGGGGAACCCCCGAAGCTCAGATGGGCTGGGGGGTTTTCTGGGGAACGATTCCGATAGTCGTCCTTGGCCTTGTACTTCATGAGAAGATCGAAACAACATTCCGCTCTCTGTACGTCATTGGATTTTCTCTCATCTTCATGGGCTTGCTGATGCTAGTTGCCGAGAAGGTTGGCAAGAAGAACAGAGAGATGAAGGACATCACGACAAAGGATGGCATCATCGTCGGCCTGTTCCAGTGCTTCTCGCTCCTTCCGGGAATGAGTCGAAGTGGAAGCACCATCACTGGAGGACTCTTCCAAGGTATCGAACGATCCACCGCCGCTCGTTTCTCATTTTTGCTCGGAGTGCCTAGCATCACTGCCGCAGGGTTCTATGAGTTCTTCAAAGAGCGAAAGGCGATCACTGGGGAACTATTGCAGCCGGTCATCATCGCCACGATCGTTTCATTCGTGGTCGGGTACGCCTCGATTGCGTTTCTCTTGAAGTTCCTCCAGAAGCGTGGTACCGCGCCCTTCGTTGCATATCGAGTGGTGCTTGGCTTGCTCGTTCTTGGTGCAGTTGCTACCGGCAAAGTCGATCACCTGGCAGGCGCCAAAGCCCTGAAGGTGAAGCCCTCGGTCGAAGCAAGCGCACAGTAGGTTCCCATGTTCCGAAAGAAGCCACCTCAGACCATGCTCCCGCCAGAGTGGGTAATTGTTGGCCTCGGCAATCCTGGCCCGCAATATCGGGGAACTCGACATAACGTAGGCTTTGAGCTCCTAGAACTTCTTTGTTCATCCCACAAGATCAAGCTCGATCGCTCAAAGCACAAAGCACAGTACGGTCAAGGAATGATTGAAGGGCATGGCGTCCTCCTCGTGAAGCCGCTAACATTCATGAACTTGAGCGGGCAAGCGGTCGCACCCTTTCTTCAAGAGTTTGGAATCGCACCAGACCACGTCCTCGTAGTGACTGACGATCTTGATCTTCCCGTTGGGAAAATCAGGTTTCGCACCAAAGGTAGCGCCGGCGGCCACAACGGTCACAAGAGTCTCATCCAATCGCTCGGGACTCCAGAGTATCCGCGCATCAAAATTGGCATCGGCAAGGGCCAAGACGAAACCATTGACCACGTTCTCGGACGATTCCACCCAGACGAATTTGTAGACGTCAAGAAGTGCCTAGATCGTGCGGCCAAAGGCATCGCGGTCTTGGTTGAGTCAGGCGCAGACGCGGCATCCCTCGTGATTAACACTGGGGAGTAGTTACACCAGCACCGCCACAGGACGTTCCACAAACGTGTGCTGGGTGTTCATTAGGTGAAAGGTCCCTTCACGCGCTCCCCAGATCACCGAATCTGAATTCATGAACGTCGTAAACAGCAACTGATTGTCGCGAGTTTTCGCCCAGCGAGGTTCGCCCACTCCCGAATAGAGCAATACGAACGCCCCGGGTGGAATGTACACCTCGTCTGGAAAGGCAAAGAGACCTCGGCTGAGATCAGATGACGATATTGCTGCTTCGCTGGCAAGGATGTGCCCCTTCAGTAGAACCTTTAGATTTCCTTGGTTCTGCAAAAGGATGAACTCCCCTTGCGGCGATGCATTCCGTTGTACGCCTACTATTCGAACCATGTCCGCTCGCCTTCACTATAACCGCCCATGTGGTCATAAGCAAGTGTTTATCAGGGGTTTTCTTGTACTTTTCTTGCCAAGGCGAGGTTTACGGTGCGGAGGGTCTGAAGTGTTTGTTGAAGGTCCGACTCAGACGCAAATTCTCGAATCGATTTGTCCACATCAAACGTCGCACGGAGCACCGCTTCAACCTTCTTTTTGCCTGCCTTCGTAATCCGGATGATCTTCTTTCTGCCATCGGAAGGGTCGGACAGTTGCTCCAGGAGTCCACGGTCAGCCGCCGCCTTCACCGCTTCTGAAAAGCTCGGTGGGGTGAGTCCCATCCGCTCGCACAAGCGGATTTGTGAGGAGTGTCCGTCGCTGGCATGCACGGTTGAGAGTAGTTCAAACAACGAGGGAGTAAGACCCTGCTCCCGAATCACTGGGTTCACGGCCGTGCTCATGAGTTCAGTGAGCAACGCCGCTTGAACGGTGAGCGAATCTCTCATCTCACTCATGCGTGACTCCCGACCAGATGATGAGCTTTTGCGGCCACCGAGAAGTTACACAGCAAATCCTCGTATTCAGAATAAGTTGAGCACCGGGTGAGTTGGTTCCGCAACTGCGAAGCTCCCGCCTCTCCCTTAATATAGAGAGGGATCTGTCCACGAAGCGCTCGACACGCTCGAAGTTCAGCATCGTTTGCTTTCGCTGCGACCATGCCTTCCGCGAAATCATCAACGTCCTCAATTTCAGCTTCTGCAGCAATCATTAGACGGAGGTGTTTCAGCGCGGTGTCGATTCGATCGTCAATCGTCGGGGGTGGCAACGATGGCTGGCCCGCGAGTTCACGCTGAATATCTCGCATCAACCAAGGATTTGAGATCGCTGCTCGTCCCACCATGACGCCGTCGCAACCGGTTTCTACCAGCATTCTTCGCGCATCATCTGGGGTCTTCACGTCTCCATTCCCGATCAATGGAACATGAACAACCTCTCGGAGTTCATTGATCAACCGCCAGTCGGCCTCTCCATCATGGCCTTGTTTGGCAAATCTCGCATGGAGCGTCAGCATCTTAGCGCCAACGTCTTGAAATCGACGAGCAAGGTCTGGCGCAGCAAACAATGAGTAGTCCCAGCCGGCTCGAACCTTCACGGTAACGGGGACCTTGACGGCATTCACGACGGAGCGCACGATCGTTGCTGCCAGCTCGGGGTCTTTGAGGAGCGCTGCACCTGCGCCGGTCTTACAAACCTTGGGCACCCAGCAACCCATGTTGATGTCCACAATGTCCGCTCCCATTTCTTCGGCGATCCGGGCGGTCTCTGCCATCGTTTCGGGCTCGCCGCCAAAAATTTGAATCGCGAGAGGACGCTCGTCCCGGTGGATGCGCATCTTCCTAAACGTCTTGACTGCGCCGTAGTGAATCGCCATCGCGCTCACAAACTCCGTAAACATCAAGCCTGGCCCTGCGATTCGCTTGTTGATGAGTCGAAAGGCAAGGTTGGTGACATCCTCCATCGGTGCGAGCAGAACTCGATTCTCGACGGCTACGGGTCCAACATGGAACGCTGTCATGCGATCTCTTGAATTATGGTCGATCCCAGCCATAGAGGTTGACCTTCGGTTCCCGCGACCGACAAACTATGGGTTGTATCACGAGGATATCCATGTCAAAGAAGAAGCTCAACGTCGGTTTGATCGGCTACCAATTTATGGGCAAGGCCCACTCCAATGCATACCGACAGGTAGGCCGATTCTTCGACCTTCCGGTAGAAGTCGGCATGCACACCGTTTGTGGGCGCAACGAAGTCGCGGTCAAGAAGGCGGCTGATTCGTACGGCTGGGACAACATCGAGACAGACTGGCGGAAGGTGATCGAGAATCCTGAAATAGACATCATCGACATCTCGACTCCCGGGAACCTACACGCAGAAATCGCGATTGCGGCAGCTCAAGCCGGCAAGGCCGTCTGGTGCGAAAAACCGATCGGTAACACGCTCGCAGAGGCCGAGGCGATGCTGAAGGCAGTGCAAGATGCGAAGGTCCCACACGCCGTCTTCCACAACTACCGCAAGGCACCAGCAGTCGCGCTCGCAAAGAAATTGGTCGCTGAAGGTCGGCTGGGCACGATCTATCATATGCGAGCCACTTATCTCCAGGACTGGATCGCCGATCCGAATTTTCCTCTAGTGTGGCGGCTCCAAAAAGAGATCGCTGGTAGCGGCACCCACGGTGACATCAACGCCCACATCATCGACCTAGGTCGACATATCCTCGGCGAATTTGATGAAGTCGTTGGAATGCTCCACACATTTGTCAAACAACGCCCATTGGCAGGCGAGATTGATGATCGGCTTGGTGCGAAGGCGAGCGAAAAAATGGGCGATGTCACCGTAGATGACGCCGCAATGTTCCTCGCTCGATTCAAGAGCGGAGCACTAGGAACATTTGAAGCTTCGAGATTCGCGGTTGGTAGGAAGAACTACAACCGATTCGAGATCAACGGATCGAAGGGATCAGTCGTGTTCAACCTTGAGCGGATGAACGAGCTTGAGTATTACTCCGAAGACGATCCTGCCGACGTGAAGGGCTTCCGCGTGATTCAAGCCACCGACAGCGTTCACCCCTATGCGGGACACTACTGGCCGGTCGCTCACATCATCGGATATGAACATACGTTTATTAACCTCGTGGCCGACGCATTCACCGCAATGGCAGAGGGACGCCGAATCGAACCGGACTTCGTGGACGGCTATGAGAATCAGCGCGTGCTCGACGCGGTCGAACAAAGTCACGCGTCTCGCACGTGGTTCAAGTTGTAAGGGATAATCTGATTGATGGATATTTTAGGAAAAGCTAAGGAACTCGCTCACGAGGGCCTCGAAAAGGCAAAGGATGTCGCTGGAGTCGTAAAGGACAAGGCCGTCGACGGAGCCCATGCCGCTGGCGATGCTCTTGGTCACCTCAAGGATAAGGCTGTGGAAGTTGCGGAGAACGTAACCCACAAGGATCTTGATGGCGATGGCAAGATCGGCACAGAGACCACCGAGACAGTCAAAACCACTGAGACCACGGTAACCACCGTTACCACCGAAACCAAGTAAGCACCTGAATTTCGATCATCGTCGCCGGTCAATTCGTTATATTTGCGAATCAACCGGCGATTTTGTGTTTCTGGGTCTTCGTTCTGATCGGGGAACCATTTTTTGCGAGGCGACATACTGCATAGGAGTGATGAAAGAAGAAAAGCTGGTCGTAGGTGCAGGTTGCTTTTGGTGTGTCGAAGCAATGTTTCGTGATCTTCGAGGAGTCTCCTCAGTCCTCAGCGGCTACGCCGGTGGAGAGATTGACGATCCAACCTACGCCGAAGTGTGCAGCGGTGCCACCGGTCACGCCGAGGTCATTCAAATCACCTTTGACCCGGCCGTGATTGCGCGCGACAACTTGCTACGGCTCTTCTT
>JBBRHU010000194.1:0-6427 GCA_038222255.1 Fimbriimonadales bacterium
CACCCGCATCAGGGTCGACTTGCCCGCGCCGTTCTCACCGATGATCCCCCAGCGCTCGCCGATCCTGACCGTCCAATCCAGCCCGGTGTAAAGCGGCTCGCCGTCGAATCCGACCGTCAACTTCTCGGCGCTGATCACAAGGTCACCCGATCTTGCTCCCGAATTGAAGGCGCCTTTGATGCCCTTGTCGTTCTTCGGAGCTTCGACCTTTGACTCGATCAGCTTGTTCATTTGCTTGAGGCGGCCACGCGCTTGGGCAGTGCGTTGTGAGTTCATGAAGCGACGGACGTATTCGTCCATCTTCTGCAGTTCGAGATCTTGCCGCCGCGCGACTTCGGCCTGTCGGTCTAACTCCTCTTGGCGAAGTCGAAGATATTTCTCAAACGGGCCAGGGTATGGGAAAACCTGTCCGTCGCGCATCTCTAGCACTTGGTCAGCGGTCGTCTCTAGGAAAGCGCGGTCGTGGGAAACCAGAAGCACCGCGCCGTGGTAACCACGTAGCCAACCTT
Source organism: Fimbriimonadales bacterium (assembly GCA_038222255.1). Classification (GTDB taxonomy): domain Bacteria; phylum Armatimonadota; class Fimbriimonadia; order Fimbriimonadales; family Fimbriimonadaceae; genus Fimbriimonas. The sequence continues at coordinate 510 of JBBRHU010000194.1, forward strand.
CAAGCCATTCCGTAGCCTGGAGATCGAGGTGGTTCGTTGGCTCATCGAGGATCAAGAGGTCCGGTTCTTCGAGAAGGAGCCTTGCAATCGCGAGTCTGGTCTTCTCACCACCGCTGAGCGAGTCGGTCGATTTGGTGAACTCCTCCTCGGTAAAGCCCATGCGAAGAAGCACCCGTCGGACGTCATTCTCGGTGCTATAGCCTTCGTTATCCAGAAAGTGCTCATGGAGCAGACTGAACTCTTCAAGATCATCGGGAGTTGCCTTCCCTGCCTCCATCAACACTTCTAGTTCAGCTAGTCGCGCTCGGAGAGCAAGCTTCTCCTCAACGCCAGCCTCTGCTTCTTCGAGCACCGATCGACCAAAGGTGACCGGCATTTCTTGCTTCAAGTAGCCGATCTTTGCGCCACGCGCGATCTGAACAGATCCTGTGTCTGGGTTGTCTTGGCCGGTAAGGATCTTGAGCAACGTGGACTTGCCGGCTCCATTTCGACCGACAAGGGCAACTTTTTCCCGCGCTTGCATGCGGATGTTCACCGCCGACAAAATGATGTCGGCGCCGAACCGCTTAGAAACTTGGGAAACGGTGAGGAGCACAGCCTCTAATTATGAACGGTTGCCCCTAGCCTAAATGGCCAAGAAACCGTCTAGCGATTTCGAAGTAGATAACGAGCCCGGTTGCATCGACGAAAGTCGAGATAAACGGAGCACTCATGACGGCTGGGTCGATGCCCAGTCGCTTCGCACCAATCGGCAACAAACTTCCGACGGTTGTGCTCCAAATCAAGATCGCAGGAAGGGTGATGCCAACGACCAGTGAGATATCGAGATTCGATCCCCAGCCGATAATCGGCACGTTCAGCCAAGCGCGGAGAAAACCAACAATTCCTAAAATCGAACCCGAGATTAGGGCGGTGGTAAATTCTCGGCGCATGACGCGGAACCAGTCTTCCGACTTCACTTCGCCCAGCGCGAGGGCTCGGGTAATCGTCGTCGTAACCTGCGAACCAGAGTTTCCACCTGCACCAATGAGAAGCGGAATGAAGAACGCAAGCGGGTTGAGCTTGACTTCATCGCCAGCTCCCCCTTGGCCGTAGTATCTCAGCACGTTTCCGGTCAAGCTCTCCGCGACAAATAGAGCAAGCAGCCAAGGCACTCGGCGCTTCACGAGTTCGAGAACGCTAAGCGAAAGATAGGGCTCGGCGTCACCAGTAACCGCACCCATCATCAGGGCGTCTTCGGTTTCCGCTTCCTCTAGGATCTCTTGCGCGTCGTCGGCAGTGATAATTCCAACCATCCGCCCTCGTTCGTCCAAGACCGGCATGGCCGAGACGCCGTACCGAGCGATTTCTCGCGAGGCTTCTTCTTCCGAATTCGTTACGGGAATCGAAAGGACGTCTGGATTCATCACCTCTCGAGCGCGAGCGGTGGGCTGTGATCGAATGACTCGCCGAAGGCTCATCACACCAAGTAGGTGGCGATGCTCGTCGAGGACATAGATGTAGTTGACCATCTCATAAACGTCCTCTTTCGCCTCGCGAACCTTTTGCAGGATTTGCAACATGGAGTCATCGGGAGCTACCCAAAGGAAGCCCTCGGTCATCGCCTGGCCGATCGATCCTTCCGGATAGCTCAACAGACGACGAATCTCTAAGGCGTCCTCGCGTGGAATAACGTGGAGCAGAGCCTCAAATCGATCTGGATCGAGTTCGTAGCGGAGCTCTACCGCGTCGTCCATCGGAAGGATGTCGAGGTAATGGGCTAGAGTCTCGTCTGGAAGCTCGGTCACGATGGACCGAACGGCATCAGAAGGAAGCTCAATCAGAGCATAGGCCGCCGTGTCAGGTTCAACGGCACCAAGAATCGCGAGCTGTTCGTCTGTTTCGAGTCGCTGGAGGGCCTCCGCGAGGTCCTCCGGACGTACGCCGTCCAGCACTTCTTGCACGACCTCTCGCGAGGGCATTCGGGCAAGCGTGCGTAATTGATCAACAAGTGCTTTGTCATCTGCTCGCATAGCGGTCTCCGGGTTTTAAGTCAGGCCGCGCGCAAGCAAGCGGGCGACCCTATCGTTCGTGGGTGTCCATGGTTTTGGAAAGGAGGGAAGTCTCGACTAATGAGAACTCCGTTCGTCCTCTAGGAGTGAACCCGCTGATGTAGCGGAGATGCAACCTAACGGCAGATTTCCTACCGAAAGAGGGCCGGTAGGTAAATTGAGGGCGAATGTTGAACCGACTTCGAAATGAACTCGCCCAATCGGGTCTGATTCCCCCTGGAGCAACGGTGCTCGTGGGTTATAGCGGTGGTGCCGACAGCACTTGCCTGCTTCACACTCTTCATTCACTAGGCATCAACGTCGTCGCCGCTCATCTGCACCACGGTCAGCGGGTTGAAGCGGACGAAGAGTTAAGCCGTTGCCGGGATTTTGCAGACCAACTTGGTGTTCCGTTTGCGAGTGGCCGAGCCGATGTTCCAAAGCTCTCGAAGGACATGGGCTGGACGCTCGAAGAGGCGGGCAGGCATGCTCGATATGCGTTCTTCGAGCAGTCCGCTCGGCAGACGGGCTGCTCGCACATTGCGACAGGACATACCCAGAACGACCATATTGAGACGGTTTTGCTCCACCTTGCCCGAGGCACGGGAATTACGGGTCTTGCTGGCATTTCTGTCGAACGAGGAAACATCATTCGCCCTTTGCTGAGCTTTGCCCGAGCAGAAACCCATCTTTACTGCACAGCGAACGATCTTTGGTTTCACGACGATCCCGCGAATGTCGACCCGAGCTTTTCGCGGGCCAGGGTTCGGCATCGCATCGTTCCCGAGTTCCAGGCAATCAATCCCCAATTCGTCAGCGCGATCTCTCGTTTCGCAAAAATTGCTTGCGAGGAAGATCGGTTCCTGAACGGAGCCGCGACGGCTACTCTCGCCCAAGCCGAAATCCCACTCAACGGGGAACATCGATTCTTGTCTCGCGAAGTCGAAGCAGCGTTCGATCTACAACAACTGGGACGACTCCCCTCTGTACTATTCAAACGTGCGGTGCGGCTAGTTGTTGATGCCCTGGGGGCGAGCCTCAACTACGACCAGACCGAGGAAGTTGCCAATTTCGTCACGAACAACGCCCACGGCTCGATCACTTGTGAAGGCGGAGAAGTCGTAGTCGAGGTTGGGACTTCCCTTGTTGTCCGTCAGTTGAGGCCGACGCAACCCTTCCGATTTCTGCTCACCGTTCCTGGAGAAACGGAAAGTGAAGAATTTGGTTGGAAATTCACAGCCTACGATTCACCCGAATCCGAAGCCCCGACCTCGAGAGCAAGTTTCGAAATCGACCTTGACCGCGATCAAGTCAAGGGACAGCTCTTTTTCAGGAGCGTCGAACCTGGAGACAAGATCCAGCCAGTCGGGTTTTCGGGTCATCGAAAGCTGAGTGATCTCCTCTCAGAAGCCAAACTCACGGCGGCAGCGCGACAAAGGCTTCCTATTGTTTGCGACCTGCTTGGCCCGATTTGGGCCCCCGGGGTCTGCTATGATGAACGAATCCGCAAATCTGAGCGTACAACACGTAGTCTACGAATCAAATTCGAGTCTGCCTAAGGCGCGAAATGCGACACCACCTCGGCAGAAACAGCTAGAGTTTCTCGCGAATAGGCCGTTTAACCTCGGTCACGAACGTGTAGGAACCGACGGGGAGTAGACATAATCAATATTGACGTCGCGAGAACAGACCTTCTTTCCCCGTAGGTTCTCGCTCTTGATGGAGAAAATTTGGACAGGCCAGCAAAAACGCTCATATACTTCGTGGTCTCGGCACTCCTGCTAGTCGGGATCATGACCGTGATCAGTGGCCAGGGTGGATTTATCGGAAAACCGATTAAGACCCTACGCTACGACGAGGTCCTCACCGCAATCAAAGATAAGAAGGTTGCGAACGCTACTTGGCAACAGAAGACCCTCTCGGGTGAACTGATCAACGGCGACAAATTTACGACTCTTGTCCAAGATGCTGACTCAGAGGGCGGCTCACAGCTACGAACGCTCTTGACCGAGAATCAGGTCCCTCTTAAGATCGAAGGCGCACCAGCCTCAACCGCCATCATCGGATTCCTCTCCATCCTTGGAGTTCCGATCATGTTCGCGTTCCTCTTCTACTGGTTCCTTATTCGCCCTGCCCAAATGGGCGGCAATCAGGCGATGAACTTTGGGAAGAGCAAGGCTCGCCGAGTGGGCGACAACCTTCAGAAGGTCACCTTTGAAGACGTTGCTGGCATCGAAGAAGCCAAACAAGAGCTCTTCGAGATCGTCGACTTCCTTAAGAACACCAAAAAATATTCCGCGCTCGGAGCAAAGATACCAAAGGGAATCCTTTTAACCGGCCCTCCAGGCGTTGGTAAGACCTATCTTGCCCGAGCCATCGCTGGCGAGGCTGGCGTTCCCTTCTTCCACATCAGCGGTTCTGACTTTGTCGAAATGTTCGTCGGCGTAGGTGCTGCTCGTGTGCGAGACCTTTTTGAGACCGCTAAGGCTCATCGTCCTTCGTTGATCTTCGTTGACGAAATTGACGCAGTCGGTCGCCAACGCGGCGCTGGACTTGGTGGCGGACACGACGAGCGAGAGCAAACACTGAACCAGCTTCTCGTCGAAATGGACGGCTTTGACCCGAACTCCGGTGTCATCATGATCGCCGCGACGAACCGACCAGATGTCCTCGACCCTGCGCTGCTCCGCCCTGGCCGATTCGACCGAACGATCGTCGTCGATGGCCCCGACCAACACGGCCGAGCGCAAATCCTCAAGGTTCACTCGAAAGGCAAACCCTTCGAGCCCGACGTCGATTTTGACGTACTCGCAAAGCGAACTCCTGGATTCACCGGTGCGGACCTAGCAAACATGTTGAACGAAGCTGCTCTGCTTACGGCTCGACGAAACAAGGCCAAGATTGGACAGTCCGAACTTGAGGAGGCACTCGACAGAACGATCGCTGGACCAGAGCGAAAGAGTCGAGTCATCGATCCCAAGGAAAGGGAAACGATTGCCTACCACGAAGCCGGGCATGCGATTGTTGGTGAAGTCCTCGAGTATGCAGACCCCGTCCACAAGGTCACGATTCTTCCGCGAGGAATGTCGCTAGGTTCCACCTGGCACCTTCCCGACACGGATAGATACTTGATCAGCAACGACGAGTTGATGGACGACATCACTGCTCTCCTCGGTGGTCGAGTTGCGGAAGAGATCATCTACAACCGCACGACAACCGGCGCGAGCAACGACCTTCAGCGAGTCACGACGATCGCAAGAGCGATGGTCTGTGAATACGGCATGTCCGACAAACTCGGAACGCTCGCACTCGGCAGACGACATTCCAACCCGTTCTTGGGTCGCGACTACTCTGAAGACCGGAACTATTCGGAAGAAGTTGCGAAGATGATCGACGAAGAAGTTCGTCACATTGTTGAACTCTGCCATCAGCGCGCAACAGAGCTGCTGACCTCGCACCGAGTTCAACTAGACGCCGTCGTCAAAGAACTGTTGGCTCACGAGACGCTAGATCGAGAGGAATTCCTCCTCGTGATGAAAGGCGAATCGTTGCCAGAAAAGGACACTTCAGTGTCCGCACCCCAGAACACAAGCGGTGGAGAAGTCACTGCTCCCCCAACAATCGCGCCACCTCGCCTAGAGCCAGGACCGGCATAAGCGTTGTTAGACGAATAACTTCGCGAGAATGTTCGATTGTTTACATGGCAATCGAACACTTCTCGCCCAAGTGACGTGATATACTCGCCGGACCAGTCGGAAAAATGGACATCGAACAGCTCTACCAAAGAGGCTTTGAGGCCAGATGCGAAGGAAAATATGGAGAAGCAAAGCTCTACCTTCAACAAGTCATCAATCTGAATCCTGGTCACTTCAAAGCTTCGCACCAATT
>JBBRHU010000195.1:0-6426 GCA_038222255.1 Fimbriimonadales bacterium
AGTCTGGGCACTCCGGGCGGGCACTTGATCACTGATAAAGTCTACGAGAATTACAAGTTGGTGGTGGAGTATCGATTCTCAGCAACCCCTGGCAACTGCGGCGTCCTCGTGCATTGCACAAAACCGCGCCGACTTTATGACATGTTCCCTCAGTCGATGGAGTGCCAAATGCAGAGCGGTGATGCCGGAGACTTTTGGTGTATTGGTGAAGACATCACTGTCCCCAACATGGAAAAGATGCGAGGACCGAAGGAGAAGTGGGGAGTCGATGGCAACAAGAATCGACGGATCAAACACCTCGTGGACGGCTGCGAGGCTCCGATCGGTGGTTGGAACACGATGGAGATCAAGTGCCTCGGCAATACGGTCAAGATCTGGGTCAACGGCACTCTCATGAACGACGGATACAACGCGACCTGCCGCCGTGGCCAGATCGCTCTTCAGGCCGAGGGCTCTGAAGTCGAGTTCCGAAAGATTGAGATGAGCAAGCTCTAGCCTCGACCGCGCAGAGTGTTTCCAACAGATAAACCGGTTCATCATAAAGTTGAACCTGCGCGTCGTGCTGAAAGTTTTTTTTGAATTTGTGGCGATCATTTGTATTCTTCCAAATCGTCTGTTATGATGAGAACGTGATGAAGCGCTTTATCATCACGGATGAACCATGTCTGTTACGATTCGTGATGTCGCAAAGCTCGCAGGGACCTCTCCAACTGCCGTTAGCGCTACTCTGAACGGCTCTACCGGTAAGTCGATTCGCGTTAGTGCAGAAACTCGCGAAAGAATCTTCAGCGCGGCTGCCCAGCTGGGCTACGCGCCAAGCCAGATCGCCAAGAGTCTCGCAACGGGAAAGACAAAGACGCTTGGGCTGTTGCTACCATACGCCGATGCTTTCGTAGATCAGAACCCCTTCTGTAGCGAGGTCATGTCGGGGATCATGCACGAGGCGGTTGACCGGCACTACAACATCACTCTTTTTACCGCGACGAGTGGCATGAGCTACGACCAGATTGCCATGCTGGTTGACTCAAGGATCGAGGGCGTCCTCCTCGTCATGCCCCCCGCCGAAGGGTCCATTTACACCAAATGCGAACGACGAAAGATCCCGTACGTTTCAATTTTGAGAAGACCACAGCCTGGAGCCTGGACTGTAAACGCAGACGATCAGCTGGGGGGTGAGCTCGCGGCAAAGCACCTCTACGAACTTGGACACAGAAGAGTAGCCGTGCTGAGAGGGAGCGACGACATCACAACCTCAGAGCCCCGATGTGCAGGGTTTTGTTCGATTTACGAACAGGCCGGCATCGAACCACGCATTATTCCCGCTGGATTTGGGTGGAGACATGGGCTCCTCGCGATGAAACATTTGCTCGCGGGCGATCCGAAGGATCATCCGACCGCGATCTTTGCGGCAAACGATCTCTGCGCCGAGGGTGCGATGCGCGCCGCAAAAGAAGCTGGACTGAGTGTTCCTGAAGACCTTGCCGTCATTGGCTACGATGACACCTGGTTTGCTTCAATGGTTCAACCCGCACTCACAACGGTGAACATGCCAATCGCCGCGATGGGACGCCTCGCCGCAAAAAACCTCATCGACCGCCTTGAGGGAAATCTGGAAGTTGAGCAGGACGCTGTTCTACCGATTTCTCTAACGATTCGTCATTCCTGTGGCCATCACGCCAAATCGTCTGATCCGTCGGTGACGACGGCCTAATCTCGCTGAAGAGAGTTCATTCATGAAACGAAATCATAGTGCATTTACCCTTATAGAGCTGCTTGTTGTAATCGCGATCATTGCGATCCTCGCAGCGATTCTCTTTCCTGTATTCGCTCAAGCAAAGCTCGCCGCGAAAAAGACTGCCGACCTTTCAAACATGAAGCAGATGGGCACGAGCATCCAAATGTATTTGGCCGATAGCGACGACGTCTATCCGCTCAGCTACTTTTGGAACAACGCTCGGCCGTACTCCGAAGGTTATGCTTGGTCAAGCGTTGGTTGCGTCGGGAACTACACCAAAAACACCGACATCTTGAAATCTCCAGTGGATAGCAACACGCAAACCCACAACGCAGCCTACTATGGTATGGTTGCGACGCGCGTGCCAAAGCCTATCAGCTACCTCACAAATGGGATCACGCCTGCGTACTTTATGTTCGGCACGAACACCCCGAGAGGCTTGATGCCCCAATCTCCTTCGATGCCGCCGATCTACGGAGGCTCAACGTCCGTGTCGGCCACCTCCGCGACTGAGGCTTCGAATCCAGCAGATATTTTGCTCTTGCTGAATGGCTACAAGGAATGGTACGGAGACCTGTACGGTTGCACTGAGTGGATCAACAACGAGATCGATTGGTGCTACGTTGGAAATACGATCAGCGAGCAGTGGGCTGTCGACTTCCTTGCCTTGGCCGCCCCTACAGCGAAGTGGTATCCAGCTTGGAGAAAGTTCTCTGGTGGTGCTAACTACGCGTTCGGAGATAGCCACGCAAAGCTTCTTAGGCCAACCGAGATTCGAGACGCTCGCCGATGGATCGTAAATGCCCCCTAGTGCTACAGCCATGAATCTCAAAATCTTAATTCTTGGCGGGCTACTTGTGCCGTTTGCGGTTGGGTGCAACGGAGGTGGCGGCGGCGCAGAGCTGAACAATAAGGAGACGGAGATGTCTTCTAGGCTCGACAAGTTGGCAAAGCAGACCGGTGGTGACTGGAACAAGCTTAGCGAAGCTGACAAGACCTACATGGTGAATGAGCTCGGTAGAGGTAGTGAGCAGTCCGCAAAGATGTTGCTCTCCGCGACTGCCGGGAATTTCTCTAAGAAGTCACCTGGTGGCCCGCCGAAGCCCTGATGATTGCTGCACTGATTGCAGTGGCGATCGTTGCTCCGCGACCGTTTTCGGTTGCGGAGCGCAACGGGCGCTGGTTGTTTGTTGCTCCTGATGGCAAGCCATTTTGGTCGCTCGGCGTTTGCTGCACCGGAGTCGGGGCGAAGACCGAACCCAAAAATCCGCAATATGATGGGCTCAAGCTGGCTGGAAACTCGCGTAAATGGGTAAATGGCACCCTAGACTTCCTCCAGAAGAGCGGCTTCAATTCTATCGGTGGATGGTCAGACACTGACCGATTCAAGGAGAGCGGTGGCTCCCGACGCTTGCCCTATTTTGAGGTGCTTCATCTTGGCGCCTACAACAAGATCCCTTGGTACGACATGTTCTCTACGGAGACCGAGCAAGTCCTTGATAAGGCGGCAAAGAATCAGATTCTAAAGCTCAAGAATGATCCCTATCTGGTGGGATACTTCTCAGACAACGAGCTGGGCTGGTGGCGAGAAGCGATATTCAAAACCTATCTCGATATGGACCGAAAAGCCGCCGGGAAGAAAATCTTCCTAGACTTCATTCGTTCTTCTTATTCCGGAAAATTTGACCGCTTCCTTGCCGACTGGTCGACCAAGCATACGTCGTTCGATCAGCTCGACGGAGCAATCTCTTTGCGACCGGGACAAGGCGGAATGTCAGTGGTCAAGAACTGGCAGTCGTTCCTGACCCGGGCCTATTATCGAAAAGTGAACCGCCTGATCCGCAAATACGATCCCACAAGGCTGGTCCTTGGCGATCGATACTGCCAGTTTTACTACCCGAATGTAGCGAAGGAGGCGGCTCCGTTCGTTGACGTGATTTCGACGAACTATGGCGCGGACTGGAACGATGGTGGCAACACGGAGTACTTCCTTTCTGCGCTCTATCAGCTCACGAAAAAGCCAGTGCTGATCACTGAGTTTTACATGGCTGCGATGGAGAATCGAAGCGGAAACAAAAATTCTAGCGGCGGATTTCCGGTGGTGCAAACGCAGAATGATCGTGCGGTGGCCGTTCGAAACTACATGGAAGATGTAAGCCGCAGACCTTACGTGGTCGGAGCGCATTGGTTCCAATTCCACGATGAGCCCTCTAAAGGTAGAGGTGACGGTGAGAACTACAACATGGGCTTGGTTGATATTCAAGGGGAGCCGTACGCGCCGCTGATCGACGTCTTCAAGCAGTTCAAAATCACAGCCGCAAATTCCACTGTGGCCAGCACAAAAGTGCCGACGCTCCCCAAAACCACGGACGGTCTCAAAGGATGGCTACGTCGTCAAGGGCTCGTCAAAACAGTTGGGGACCCGCCGTTTGCCGATCTGTATCTATCTCAGCAAGATGGCAAGTTGTTCGTTGGACTCGCCGCGATGAGCTTCACAGACGAGTCACTCTATCCAGGGAAACGAATCACTGAAGCGGATCGAGCGGAGCTGAGACTGAGAATTGGGAGTCAGGACCTTGTCATCCGATTTGGCGGGAAAGGGCAGTCGACGACAATTGTAGGAAACGGAAAGGTTGAATTCTTCAGAGATGGCGTCAGATCAGAACTGATCGTCAGCATCCCGCTTTCCGGGGGCGACAAAATACAGGTGGCTGGTCAACTCACCTCGCACGGTCGAGCTGACCGAATGACTTGGAAGGACGAGCGCACGCTCCGATGAACATGAACCCCAGTAATTTCCTTAACCCGAAGTTTCCTTCGCTCTGGCATGGCGGAGACTACAACCCTGAACAGTGGCCGAAAGAGGTTTGGACGGAAGATCTACGTCTGATGAAAGTGGCCGGGGTGAATGCACTGACAATGGGTGTGTTTTCCTGGGTAACGCTAGAGCCGGCCGAAGGAGAGTACGACTTCTCGTTCCTGGATGAGCTGATGGGGCGACTCGGCGATCAAGGCGCGCACGTCATTCTCGCAACTCCGAGCGCAGCTCCACCCGCCTGGATGGCCAAGAAGTATCCTGAAATCCTTCGGACCGGCCCAGATCGAGTGCGAAGGCTCCACGGGAATCGAGTCAACTACAATCTGGCGAGTCCGATTTATCGTGCGAAGACTCGTGAGATGGCGACTAAGCTCGCCGAGAGATTCGGCGATCATCCTGCGCTCGCACTTTGGCACGTCTCGAACGAGTATGGCGGCGAAGACTACAGCGAGCAAACTCGAGGTGCTTTCATTGATTGGCTCAAGGCGAAGTTTGATGGAGACCTCGACAAACTCAACGCCGCATACTGGACCGCTTTCTGGAGCCACTGCTATACCGAATGGGATCAGATAGAGATCCCGGGGCAGCCATATTCTGAGACCTCAATTCACGGGTTGACCCTTGATTGGCGCCGCTTCTCATCTGCGCAAACGTTGGATTTCTACCTGAACGAATCCGAACCGTTACGACAGCTCTCACCCGACGTCCCGATCACAACAAACATGATGGGAACGTTCGAGCCGCTCGATTACTGGAAGTGGAAAGACCATGTGGACTGCTTTACGTGGGACAGCTACCCGTGCTTCACAGATCACCCCATGGAAACTCACGACTGGGTGAAGGTTGCATTTATCCACGACATGTATCGAAGCTTTAAGCAGAAGCCATTCTTGCTTATCGAATCTACTCCTAGTTCGAGCAACTGGTATCCGGCGATGCGTCTGAAGCGACCTGGAGTCCATATGTTCGAGTGCATGCAGGCGGTTGCGCACGGGAGTGATGGTGCGATGTACTTCCAGTGGCGACAGTCGAGAGGGAGTCAAGAGAAATGGCATGGCGCAGTTGTGGGCCATGCCGGTGCCGAAGGTACAAGAGTTTTTGAAGAAGTAGCCGAAGTAGGTGCAAGGCTCATGGAGATCGCGGAGGTTGCGGGCCAGTGCGAGTCTTCAGAAGTTGCATGCATCTACGACTGGGAAAACCAGTGGGCGCTGCGAGACTCTTGTGGACCGATTGTCGGTGAGAAAGGTTATTTCTTGGAGTGTCTCGACTACTACCGAGGATTCTGGGAGCGAAGTGTTCAGTGCGACGTCATCGACTCAGACCAGGATTTCTCACCGTACAAGCTTATCGTAGCTCCGATGCTGTATATGTTGAAGCCGGACGTCGCGGAACGGCTGACAGCTTTTGTGGAGGCAGGCGGAACCCTCGTAACAAGCTATCTTAGTGGGTTGGTGGACGAGAACGATTTGGTCATCCCGCGAGGAGAGTCTTGGCCGCTGGAGCGCGTTCTTGGGATCAACCCAGAAGAAATCGACGCGCTCTATCCAGACGAAAGGGTCCGCATCCAGACACAAATTGGATCAGGTACGTACATGGCGAGTCGCTTCTGCGACATCGTTAGGCTGCGAGGGGCGGAGGTGCTTGGCACCTATGCTGGCGAATTCTACGCTTGGAAGCCGTTCTTGACACGGCACGAGTTGGGAAGAGGAACCTCGTACTACGTCGCGGCAAGGACAGAGAGGGCGTTCCACGATGACCTCGCCGGACACCTCGTCGCCGAACTCCAGCTCAAGAGGGCGACAGGCGAGACTCCTCAGGGAGTTCGAGCCATTAATCGTGGCCCGTTCACCTTTTTGATGAACTCAACTGCCGA
>JBBRHU010000196.1:0-6419 GCA_038222255.1 Fimbriimonadales bacterium
GCCCTTATCTCGAGATAAAAGAGCATCTAGGCGGATTCTTGATTCTGGACGCAGCTAGTCAAGAAGAGGCCCTTGGGTGGGCACGCAAAGGGGCCATTGCTGGGATGGGGGCGGTTGAGGTCCGCGAGATCTTCTTTCAACAGGAGTAGCGACGGCAGACCCTTCCCTACGGGGAATCACGCTGCTCAGGGCGAAAGCTAGGTGGCCGTAATGGGCAACCTCACTCAATCTCCCGCGAGCAAAAACCGTTCGTTAAAGTCCCTATATATTGTTATATAATGGACGCAGTTCGGGGCGATGGTGCGCCGAACTGGTCAACGGGTGGCCTTCATCACGCTCACTGGATCTGGGCACAGGTCACCTGGACGGACGTGCTTACAATGATGTCGATCTGCGCCTTAATTTCAGTCCTTTTCTTGTCAGCCCCCGCGACGAGCCCCGTCTTCCCCGCCGAACAACCGGGATTGCGGGAGTTAGCGCAGAAGAAAAACTTGATTTTAGGAACCGAGGTTCCGCTGAGGAATCTTCAGAACAACGTCGATCAGGGGCGCTTTGCTGCTACCGTCGATGCAAATTTCAACATGATTGAGCTCGAGAACGAGCTGAAGCCACCGGCAGTTTGGAAGGGTCCCCAACAGTACGATTTCGCCGCAGGAGACTTTGTGATGGGAGCGCCAGGCAAAAAGGGGTGGGCTGACAAGCACAAAATGAAGGTCCGGGGCCACGTGCTGGTCTACGCCAAAGACGAGGGCTATACGCTGCCGCAGTGGCTGAAGGGTCCCCAAGGCGACGTTTCGAAAGAACAGGCATCGAAGCTGTTGCACGACTATATTCATGCCGTCGTCGGCCGTTACAAAGGCAAGATTGCGATGTGGGACGTCGTGAACGAGGCGATCGACGACCGACCGAACAACGGCAATCCCTACAATTTGCGCAACACCTACTGGGTCCGAAAGCTCGGCCCCGAATTCCTTGTCCTCGCCTTCAAGTGGGCACACGAGGCTGACCCAGATGCAGAGCTTTACTACAACGAGTACTCGGTCGAAGGTGGCGGCGAAAAGACCAAGTCCATGCTGGCGCTTGGAAAATGGCTAAAGGAGCAGGGTGCCCCGATCACTGGGTTTGGCCTGCAATATCACCTCGGCTCTCGAACGAAGATTGCGCCGGGCGACGGGCATTACGCTGTAATCGAAGACATCCGCAAGCTCGGCCTCGCCTATCAGATTACAGAATTGGATGTTGCGATGCCGGTGAAGTCCGCCGCCGCAGGCGATCCTACTCGGGGTCTCGTTCCCAGCGATCCGGCCGATCTAGACCGACAAGCCGAAGTCTACGCCGCCGTTCTTCGCATGGCCCTCTCCTCAAAGAACTGCCATGGAGTTCAGGTCTGGGGATTCACCGACCGCTATTCCTGGATTCCCGATTTCAGCCGAGGTCGAAACGGTGCCGCTTTGCTATTCGATGCGGACTATAAACCGAAAGCCGCAATCAAAGCCGTCCAAGCCGTCTTGGAGGGTCGATGAGCCGTGCGAGCCGATCGCTGAACTTGTGCTCTGGGAATCGGATTCGTAGTCGGCCTGAGGGCCTCGAGTGCGCCGGAAGCTGAAAGGGGGGATTGGACCGGCATTATCGGCACCGGCCAGCTCGTCAGTTAAGATATGAGGAGCATTTGGGGCGGAGTAGCGGGCGAGAATACTGTGATCGCGGTCTGACACTCTCACTTTGGGTTCGGAAGGGAAACCCGTCTTGCCTCTGACCGTGACAAGACTTCCACAAATAGGCTATATATGGGTAAATACGGTTTGTTCATCGCGCGATAATGGTTGATGAACCGACAGTGGCCGCCATGTTCTTTGCCCTTACTCTTCTCGCTCCAGCACAGATCACCCTAGATCTCACGAAACCTGGCATTGCTGTCAGCCCCAACCTCTACGGTCACATGACGGAGGAGATCAATTTTTCTTACGATGGCGGCCTCTACGCAGAACTGTTACGAAACCGTGCTTTTCTCGATGATCCGAGAGGGCCAGCTCACTGGACTGCAGTCGGACCAGAATCCGCCATCGAACTGCAGAAGGTCGGTCCGAGCACCGCTCGTCCGATGGCTCTCCAAGTGCGCGGGGGGGTGGCAAACGATGGCTTTTGGGGAATTGCAGTTCGACCGTCAGCCGCATACACTTTGACTCTCTGGGCAAAAACCGAAGGTGATGGCAAAATTGCGGCGAGCATCGAATCCCGCGATGGTGCGACAGTGTACGCCCGAGCGGAGGTGAGTGGATCAGACGGTCAGTGGCGAAAGCTCACTACGACGCTAAAGACTTCCAGCAGAGTCATGCCAACCAAAGACGCTCGGCTAGTCTTGCGGCCTGAGAAGGGCCGCCGGGCATGGCTCGCCCAGGCATCACTCTTCCCTCCAACTTATCGCAACCGTCCAAACGGAAACCGGCCAGACCTGATGAAAATGCTGGGTGATATGAAGCCAAAGTTTTTGCGCTTCCCCGGTGGTAACTACCTTGAAGGGTCAACCCTTGCCGACTACTTCCCTTGGAAACAAACCCTCGGGCCGATTGAAGAAAGACCGGGCCATAAGGGAACATGGGGCTATCGGTCTTCCGATGGGATGGGCCTGTTCGAGTTTTTGATGTGGTGTGAAGAGACCGGTGCCAAACCGCTCTTGGGTGTCTTCGCTGGCTATGCCCTGAACGGAAAATACTTCAAGCCAGGCACTGAACTTGAACCCTTTGTGAAAGAGGCACTTGAGGAGATCGAGTACATTGTCGGCGACCCAAAGACGACTCGCTGGGGTGCTCGGCGGGCGAAAGATGGTCATCCTAAGCCGTTTCCGCTTGAATGGGTTGAGGTTGGAAATGAGGATGGGTTTGACAAATCAGGCTCATATCAAGCGCGTTTCGTTCAGTTTTATGATGCGATCAAAGCGAAATACCCACGCATGAAAATCATCTCGACAACCGGTGGAAAAGACTGGCTCGGGCTAAAGTTTCCGATAACCGAGCGCAAACCTGATTTGTGGGATGAGCACTACTATTCGGAAGCTTGGGACATGATGGGGATGGCCACCAAGTACGATGACTACGACCGAAAGGGACCCAAAGTGTTCGTCGGTGAATGGGCCGCCCACGACACGAAGGCACCCTGGGTTGCGGGACCAACTGCCGGGCCAACGCCAAACTTGAAATGCACTTTAGGTGACGCGGCATTTATGACCGGGCTCGAACGCAATTCCGATGTCGTCGAGATGGCCTGCTATGCGCCACTTCTGGTGAACGTCAATCCAGGCGGTCGCCAGTGGTCGCTGAACCTGATTGGCTACGATGCATTGAGTTGCTTCGGGTCACCTTCTTACTACGCTCAGAAAATGTTTGCTGAAAACATCGGAAACCGAACGGTCGCCCTGGAGCTGTCGAATGTGCCGACTCAGACGCAAGCAAATAAAACGCTCCCAGGGATCTTTGCCTCCTGTACTCGTGATTTGAAGACGGGCAACCTCTTCCTAAAGCTCGTCAATGCGCTGCCGACTTCTCAGCCGATTGCGCTGAAATTGAAAGGGGTCGCGATTCAATCGAACGGGACAATGACGACTCTCTCAGGTACCGATCTGAAGGCGATGAACTCTGTCGAGGACCCATTAAAGATCGCCCCGAAAACGACAACAGTTGGCGGTCTGAGTGCGTCATTCAGCCAAACCTTGCCCGGATACTCGGTGGTTGTCATCAGGCTGAGGGAGGCTAGGTGATCGCGAGCCTGGCCACCTTTCTGGTGATATCTCTCCTCAAACAGAAAATGTCAACGAACCCCATCATCTGGGCAGACGTGCCCGACACTTGCATTGTCCGGGTCGGCGATGCCTATTACATGAGCAGCACGACGATGCACATGAGCCCCGGGCTTCCTATCATGAAGTCGAACGACCTTGTCCATTGGAAGCTCGTCAGTTACGCCTATAAAACTCTGGGCGAGAATGATGCACTGAATTTGAAGAACGGGAAAAACGCCTACGGCAAAGGCTCGTGGGCGAGCAGCATCCGGTTCCACAACGGAACGTTTTATGTCTCAACCTTTTCCTCGACTACCGGCAAAACGTATATCTATACGACCAAGGATCCTGAGAAAACACCGTGGGAGGAACACTCTTTCTCTCCATCCTTTCACGATCACTCGCTGATATTCGACGGCAACCGCACTTTCCTAGCAAGCGGCGCCGGTGACATCCGGCTGGTGGAGTTGTCGTCCGATCTATCCGGCCCCAAGCAAGGCGGATTCAACGACATCATTGTTCACGACGCAAGTAAAATTGCGGGGCCGAACATCGGGCTGCGAGCAGAAGGTTCGCAATTGTTTCAAGCGAATGGAAAGTACTACCTCTGCAACATTGT
The DNA here is from genome assembly GCA_038222255.1 of Fimbriimonadales bacterium. Taxonomy (GTDB): domain Bacteria; phylum Armatimonadota; class Fimbriimonadia; order Fimbriimonadales; family Fimbriimonadaceae; genus Fimbriimonas. Next base: position 4,395 of record JBBRHU010000196.1, read on the forward strand.
CTGGCCTCGGGGCGGGATGAGAACTGAGATCGTCCACCGCGCCGACCGGCTAGAAGGGCCATACGAGGGACGAATCATGTTCCAAGACGCCGGAGTCGCCCAGGGAGGAATCGTCGACACGAAGGATGGAAAGTGGTACAGCTATCTCTTTCAGGATCACGGCGCTGTCGGTCGAATTCCTTATCTCGTTCCGATGCGTTGGGAGGATGGCTGGCCCGTAGTTGGCGTCAACGGAAAATTGCCTACGGCACTCGACATTCCGACCGGCGGGAGCACGATTTCTGGAATCACCACGTCTGACGATTTCAACCATCGCGAGCTCCCCCTTGCTTGGCAGTGGAACCATAACCCGGACGACAGTCTATGGTCACTAACCGCACGACCAGGCTGGCTACGTTTGACCACGGGACGCATTGACGAGACGGTCACACAGGCTCGCAACACTCTGACCCAGCGCACGTTCGGTCCAGGGTGTTCGGGAACCACATCTCTAGATGTGAGCGGAATGGTGGAGGGGGACCAGGCCGGCTTGATCGCTCTCCAGAACCACTATGCGTACGTCGGCGTCAAGATGTCCGGCGGAACGAAGTCAATCGTGATGGTTTCAAACGAAGGAGCAGGGTCAGTTGAGAAGGCGAGCATCCCGCTCGATGCCTCGCGTATTTTTCTTCGGATGGAATGTGACTTCAAGGAACGAGTCGACTTGGTCACCTTTTCTTACAGCCTCGATGGCAAGGCATGGACCCCTATTGGGAAGCCGCACCACCTAAAATATGACCTCGTCCACTTCATGGGTTGTCGGTTTGGGCTGTTCAACTTTGCATCCAAGAGTCCAGGTGGGCATGTCGACTTCGACTTCTTTCACATCGGGGACCGACCCGGGAAGTCCATCAAGTGATCTGAGCGGCGCTTATGTCGCGCTTTGCAGTTTTCTTCTGCTTCCCTTCGCGGTCCTTTGACGCCACTTTGTGAATGTATTCCCGAGGCGACGGACGAATCGATTTGACTTCGTCGCTCGCCTAGGGAGATGGCCACTTATAAACTGGCCCCACTCCGTGGGGAACTGAACGTAACAGCTGGACGATCACGTTCACATAGTTGTCGGGCTGGAGAAGGATACGCTGTTTAGTTTTTGGGCCACGAGGCTCAAGTCAAAACCGGTGCCCCGCGGGATCCCGCCATGGAGAAGACCGAAGCTCGCCGACCCAGAGGGGCTTCAAACTCAAATAACGTTTGTGAGGCGCACGATACTTACTCCGTCGAATTCGACCAGATCCGCCCGCGATCGTCTGCCCATGCTGAGATGAATCCCGCGCCAATGGGAGCGATCACGGGATCGTGACCGATTCCGATTTCAGCTTTCTCATTCTTCGAGGTCGAAGTGAAAATTCGGTTTTGCTCCTGCCAGATCAACCCAACTTGGTTACGATTCAAGGCAACCCAAGGTTGGGTTCCTGGTCCAACCTTGACTTCACTCTCGCCGGGCTGAGCCGTGAAGACGTCGCCGCCCCTACGCCAGGCGGTTTGGATTTTCCCAGCGGCCGAGACTGCGAGGTTTCCGCCATCCATTGGACAGGCGTTTAGCGGCCAAGTACCGGCGCCGAGTTTTGTCGCCTGTCGGAACGACTTCCCATCATCAGTCGATGTTGCCAAATACATGTCCCGAGATCCACCTAACCAATTCCGAAACATCACGTATAACTCGCCCCTGGGGCCGAATGCGACAGACGGATGACAACATTCACACACGTGTCGGTCTGGTGAACGATACACAAGAGTGTTTTTTGACCAGGTAGCTCCCCGGTTCGTGGAGATGGAAGCCCACACCTCTGAGGAACCGTTGCGGTGGTCTAGCCATGCGCAGGCAAAGACTCCTCGCGGGGACGAACCCAGTCCTTGCAGGCCCTCGCTCGCCGAGCCAGCAACATCGCTCACCACTGCTGGACCTTGCCACGATTTCCCGAGGTCGTTCGACCGCCAAGCAAGTACATCACCGTCCTTCCCCTTACCCAGCACTCCGTAAAC
>JBBRHU010000197.1:0-6391 GCA_038222255.1 Fimbriimonadales bacterium
TCTCGCTCGGTCTGAACCCCTACATCACCAGCTCCATCATCATGCAGATCATGTACACCGCGTTCCCGAACCTCAAAAAAGAGCTTCAGGAAGGCGGCGAGTACGCCCGTAAGAATCAAAATCGACGCACCCGTGTGCTCACCCTCTTCTTGAGCGTGTTGCAAGGTTGGGGTGTGCTTCAGATGATGGCTTCGGGTGCTCCGCAGATTCAGGCGCTCCCGCTGAGCTTTAAGTTGATCACCGTCCTCTTTTGGATGGCTGGGTCGATGTTCATGCTCTGGTTAGGTGAGCAGATTTCTGAGCGCGGCATCGGTAACGGCGTCTCGCTGTTGATCTTTGCCGGTATCGTTCTCTCGCTCCCCGTTCAAGGCGAAATGCTTGTGAAGGGCGTTAAAGACGGTCAGGTGCCGATCTGGGGTGTGTTCATTGTTGTTGCGATTTTTGTTGCGATGACTTGGCTTATCGTTTACTTCACGACAGCGCAGCGCAGAATTCCGATTCAGCACATGCGACGTCAAGTAGGAACGAAGCAGATGGGTGGCCAAACCAGCTATCTTCCGCTTTCGGTGAACATGGTTGGTGTTATGCCCATCATCTTCGCGATCTCGCTGATCTACCTTCCATCGCAGTTCTCGAGCTTCTTCGGAGGCAAGGCAACGCCAATGGGCAACTTCCTGGATAACGTTGGAACCTGGCTCAACCCTGGTTCCCCGAATCTCCTCCACGCCACCGTGGGTGCGATTCTCTACACAGCGTTGATCTTCTTCTTCACCTACTTCTGGACAGCGATCCAATACAATGTGTCGGATATCGCTGACAACCTGAAGAGGCACGGTTCGTTCATCCCGGGCGTACGTCCAGGAAAGCAGACCAAGGACTTCCTCGACGGAGTGATCTCCCGCGTCACAATCGTTGGCGCTGGATTCATCGCAATTGTTGCGTTGGTCCAGTTCGTTGCTCCGCGCATCGCGCAGATCAACATGAACACGTCATCCAACGTGCTCGGTGGCACATCGTTGCTCATCATGGTGAGCGTTGCACTCGAGACGCTAAGGCAGATCGAGGCCAATCTCCTCATGAAGCAGTACGGGTAGTTGACGAAAACGTAAAATAGAAAGGGTCCAGTCCAAACTTGGACTGGACCCTTTTTCGTTCGGAGAGACACCTGTGTCAGAAAAAACTAACTATCGAATCATCCTGATTGGCCCGCCCGGAGTGGGGAAGGGAACTCAGAGCGCGCTGCTTCAAGAAAGGCTAGGGCTCCGTACGCTTTCTTCGGGTGAGATCTTTCGCCGCGAGATTGACGCCGAAACTGACCTTGGCCGACTTGCCAATTCCTACATCAAAGAGGGATTGCTGGTACCAAACGGCATCACGATTGCGATGATGGAAAAGCGGCTTCGCAGCGATGACACTCGAAAGAGCGGTTTCGTGCTTGATGGTTTTCCTCGAACGATGCGTCAGGCGATTGCGCTCAATGCCCTACTCGCCGAGATCGAAATGCCTCTTACCCGCGTGATCCTTCTCGAAGTCGCGGATGAAGTGGTTGTCGGCCGCCTAAGTGGACGAATTGGATGCACCAAGTGTGGCGAGATCTATCACAAAACAAACAAACCGCCGAAGCGGGAAGATCTTTGTGACAAGTGCAATGGCCCCCTCTTCGTTCGTGGAGACGACCAGCCCGAGGCGATTCGTGAGCGACTCCGCATCTTCCATGAGCAGACTGCTCCCGTAATTGATTACTACGACGAACTCGGGCTTCTCCACCGAGTCGACGCAATCCAACCTCCAGAAGTGGTCTATAGTAATCTGATTCCTCACGACGTCAAATGATCTATCACAAGAATGCCTCTGAAATTGCCAAGATGAAGGCCAGTGGCCGGGTCGTTGCAAGCACCTTGCGACGAGTTTCCGAAGCCATCGTCCCTGGCAAGACCACGCCGAAAGAGCTCGACGCACTAGCAGATCGGCTTATCCGAGAGGCAGGAGGCATCCCGAGTTTCCTTGGATACAAAGGGTTCCCGGCATCGGCGTGTATTTCGGTAAACGAGGTCGTTGTCCACGGTATTCCGACCGACAAAGTGCTCCAAGAAGGCGACATCATCAGCCTGGACTTCGGCGTGATTAAAGACGATTGGCACGCAGATGGTGCCTGGACCTTCCCCGTAGGGACGATCAGCGTCGATGCCCAACGTTTACTCAATGTAACTCGTGAGAGCCTCTATCAAGGCATCTCCAAGGCCCGAATCGGGAACCATATTGGTGACATTGGCCACGCGGTCCAGAAGTATGTCGAAAGCAACGGCTACTCCGTAGTCCGCGAACTGGTCGGCCATGGCATCGGCAAAAAGCTCCACGAAGAGCCATCGAACGTCGCCAACTTTGGTCGCGCCGGTAAAGGGGAGCTGATCAAAGAGGGCCTCACAATTTGTATCGAGCCGATGATCAACATGGGCACCTACAGGGTCAACTTCCTCCCCGACAAATGGACAGTCGTGACCGCCGACGGCAAACTCTCCGCCCACTTCGAGCACACAATCGCGGTTACGAAGTCGGGGCCGGAGATTTTGACGACGGAAGAGTAGGGAGGGGGCGTCGTTAAGTTGTCGTCAGGTGGTCGCTAAATGGTCGTCAAGTTGTCATTTGGTTGTCGCTAAGTTGTCGTCAAGTTGTCGTCAGGTGGTCGCTAAGTGGTCGTCAGGTTGTCGTCAGGTGGTTTCTAAGTGGTCGCTAAGTTGTCGTCAAGTTGTTGTAAGGTGGTCGCTAAGTTGTCGTTAAGTTGTTGTTCAGGAGTCGTCAAGTGGTCTCCGGGTTCACAACCTGACGACAACCTGACGACCACCAGATGACAACGAGACGACCACCCGACGACCAGCAGATGACAACGAGACGACCACTTGCCGACAACAAGACGACTCCCAAAATTCAACCTGACGACAGGGGCACCGCCCCCGGACGACACGGGCACCGCCCGTCTTCCGCCAATACGGTAAACTCTTTTGAATGGGCCGCAAGAGAATGGTGCACAAAAAGAAAGATCCACCGCCGGATCGCGAGTACGGCGTGGAGGTCGAGGGCTCAGTGGTTGAGAACCTCCCCAATGCGCGCTTCCGCGTGAAGCTGGATGAGGGGCAGCACGAGATCTTGGCACACGTTAGCGGCAAGATGCGCATGCACTATATCCGAATCCTCCCGGGAGATCGCGTGAAGGTTGAACTCAGCCCATACGATCTCACGATGGGTCGAATCGTCTATCGATTTAAGTAAAGTGGTTCTGTCGTACAGTTAGCCCTCTCGATCGCTAAGATCGAGAGGGCTTTCTTACGCTTGACTCAGGGCTTGATGAACCCGCGGTCTTGGAACCAGTCGGCGAGTCGGTTGCGCCAGTTCTTGACTGCGACCAGCGTGGAGCGGTCTCCCATGTTGAAACCGTGTGCGCCGCCGCTGAGGATGTGCGCCTCGTACGGAACCTTGGCGGCGCGGTACTTTGACACTAGGTCGAGCACAACTCGCGACGCACCGTCGTCTTGAGCGACCAAGAAAAACGCAGGGGGTGCGTCCTTCGGGACAGTTGCGGGGACTCCAACTGGCCCGGGGTAAATCCAGACTGCAAAGTTGGGTCTGCTGCCAATTCTATCGATCGGGTCTGTAGCTGCTGTATCACCGGCAATGTCGCTAAACGCCGCATAAGACAGTGTCTCTCCCCCAGCGGAAAAGCCGATCATGCCGATCTTATCTGCGCCAAATCCGTATTTCGGTGCAAGCGAACGTGCCACTCGCATCGCGCGAATCGCGTCTACCTTCGCATCTTTTTCGACGGTGAGGCCCGATCCCGTTTCACGGACGAGCCGGTATTTTAGGACAAACGCGGTGAATCCGAGCTCAGCAAAAAAGGCGGCAGGCTTGTAGCCCTCTTCGCCAACGACGAGCTCTCGAAAGCCCCCGCCAGGCGCGACCACAATCGCGTGCCCGTTTGACTTTCCAGGGGCAGGTTCGTAGACCGTCAGCGAAGGGTTGTAGATGTTCCCAATCGACCAAGGATTTGGCTTGGTCTCCGGTTCACTCTTGCGTGATTCCGAACCCGGAGCGCCGTTTGCCCAGAGCGGGATTACGAGCTTGTCGGCTTGCATCGTGGCAAGCGCAAGGAGGCAGGAAGCGATAAGCGGCATAGCTACTTCCACTTTATCAGGATTCAGAGATCCTCGAACCGGTTCTCGCCGCGATTCTTTCTCGATCGTTCTGGATCAAAGACTCGCCCGTTCATTACGACGTAAACGCCTGGGGGAAGCGACTGCAATGCTCCCAGGGCACAGCCAACATTGAATGTGGCGTCGGAACTGCGAAACCCAGCGGGTTGTAACGAGCCCGTCAGAACAACCGTCTTGCTAGGAATCCCCTTCACGGCAAGGGCGGTCTGAATCATCGTGTCGGTGCCGTGGGTCACCAAAATCTTATCTTCGGGGGAGCGTTCGATGTGCTGACGGATCAAGCGTCGATCTTCATCAGTGAGTTCCAGCGAGTCCTTTTGCAAGAGCACGTCCACCATGTAATCGGCGGTGACTCCGTTCTCGGCGAGGATCGACCGGATCGCCGGGGTACCGACCTGATATTCGCTCATCGCATCGAAATAGACCTTGTCGATGGTTCCGCCGGTTGTGATGATTCGAATTTGCGCCATTGCAATGCTATTTTGTCGCTCTCTGCGAGAAGGCGGGGGCCACAACCGATAGAATGTCCTCATGCTCGCGATGGCGGTTTGGGCGACGATGCTTCAAAGTTCACAGGATTGGTTGATTAACCCGACGGGATTCAAGGCGACGATTCGAAAGTCAGGTTCGAGAATCTCTATCGAAAACGGGTTGATCCGCAGAGAGTTCGTCCTGTCTCCCCAGGTTGCCACCGTCAGCCTAAAGAACCTCGAGAACGATGAGGAACTCCTACGGGCGGTGAAGCCAGAGGCCGTCCTTACCATCAACGGGAAAGAATTCACGGCCGGTGGATTGGTCGGTCAGCCAAATCGCGCCTTCTTGAACCCGGACTGGCTGAGCAAGATGCCCGCCGACCCACGCTCACTCCCGTACATCGGGGTTTCGGAGGGAGTTTCGGAAAAGCGATTCAGCTATCTGCCAACCGGGGGGAGATTCAAGCCGGGACAGTGGCCACCCAAGGGAAGGTCAGTCACATTCAGCTTTGGAACTGACAAAGGTCTGAAAGTCGAGGTCCACTACGAGATCTATGATGGTATCCCGCTTCTCTCAAAGTGGTTAACGATAACGAATAGAGGAGCAGAATCGCTCACGCTCGACAAGCTAATCTTCGAATTCGTTGGTGCGGTCGAGGGGCAATCTCTAGTGGGACCGAGACAGAGTTGGAAGAAGCCAAATCTCATCGCGTTTTCTGACTACGCCTTCGGCGGCGACAGCCACGACAACGCACAGCCCGCGGTCAAATGGGTCACCGATCCCGACTATAAAACGCAAGTCAACTACGATCTGACGACGCCTTGTGACCTCGTGAGCACTCTGCCATACGGGCCGGCAGCCAACATCAAGCCGGGGCAGAGCTTTACGAGCCCACGCACCTTCCTAGCGACTCACGACGGCACAAATCGTGAGCGCGAGATGCTGACGGTTCGAAAGGCATACCGGACGCTCGCGCCGTGGAGCCAGGAAAATCCACTTATGCTTCACCTCACTTCCACCAATCCGCAAGTTGTGTACAAAGCGATGGATCAGGCGGCGGAGTGTGGTTTTGAACTGATCATCTTTAGCTTTGGCAGCGGGCTGAATATGGAGGATGCTTCCGAAAAGAACATCGCCAAATTCAAGGAGTTCACTGCCTACGCACACAAGAAAGGCCTCCTCGTTGGCGGCTACTCGCTCCTTGCTAGCCGTCGAATCAGCGACGAGCACGACGTGATCAATCCGAAAACCGGAAAGACCGGTGGCTCAATCTTCGGCAATTCGCCCTGTCTCGGCAGCAAATGGGGCATTGAATACTTCGAGCACGTCAAGAAATTCTTGACCGAAACTGGGTTCGACTTGCTTGAGCACGACGGTAGTTATCCGGGAGACCCTTGCGCTTCGACACTCCACCCTGGTCACAAAGGACTTGAAGATAGTCAGTGGACCCAGTTCAAGCAGATCACGGAGTTCTATGCCTGGTGTCGCGGCCGTGGCATCTACCTAAACGTGCCCGATTGGTACTTCCTCAAGGGGAGTAACAAGTCGGGAATGGGCTATCGCGAAACCAACTGGTCCCTTCCCCGAGAAGAGCAGGTGATCCATTCGCGGATGAATATGTTTGATGGAACCTGGGAGAAAACCCCGTCGATGGGCTGGATGATGGTGCCGCTCGTGGAATACCAAGGTGGCGGAGCCGCAGCGACAAT
>JBBRHU010000198.1:0-6378 GCA_038222255.1 Fimbriimonadales bacterium
CCTTGGCGGTGACAGACGCGAAGTCCAGATCCAAGTTAAGCGAGACAAGCTCATGGAATATGGGCTCGGAATTCTTGACATTCAGCGAGCCGTCGCCGGTGGAACCGTAAACGCACCTTCGGGGCGACTCATTACGGGCGATCAGGAATTGAGCGTTCGCGTCAAGAACGACTACCAAACCGTCGAACAAATCCGCGGTCTCACGATCACGGTGAGCGATCCGAAGAATCCAATGGCCAAGGCCAAATCGGTTCGGCTCGCGGACGTTGCGACAGTTGAAGACACCATCCAAGAACGCACGGTCTTCTCCCGACTGAACGGAAAAGATTCGATCGTTCTCGCGATCTCAAAGGCCCGCGATGGCAACGCAGTTGCAATCACAAAGCGAGCTGAAGAGGTCACCGCTGGAGTCAAGAAGGACTTCGCAGGTGCCAAGATCGACGTCATCAAGACGTTTGAGCAAGCCAAGCAGATCACAGAGTCTCTCTCAGACCTTGCGTTCTCGCTTGTCTTTGGTATCTTCCTCGTCGCTGCGATTGTCTACATCTTCCTCCACAACTTCCGTGGAACGCTCATCGTTGCAATCGCAATCCCCATCTGCTTGATGGCTGCGATCGTTGCCTGCAACCTCGCAGGATTCACTCTCAACAACCTGACGATGCTTGCCCTCTCGCTCGCGATCGGCGTCCTCGTGGACGACGCGATCGTTGTGCTTGAGAACATTTATCGACACCTTAAGCTCGGCGAAGACCCACGAGAGGCAGCTCTCAACGGTCGTGCAGAAATTGGCGTCGCGGCAATCGCGATCACGCTTGCCGACGTCGTCGTCTTCCTCCCCATCGCATTTGCAGGCGGAATTGCTGGACAATTCTTCAAGCCACTCGCGCTGGGATTTGTCTTTGCGACAATCGCATCGCTTGTCGTTTCGTTCACGATCACTCCTCTCATGGCATCGCGGCTTTACAAAGCCGGTGAAGACATGGAGCACGCCACCGGCTGGTTCGCGAAGGGATTCGAGAAGATGTTCGGTCGCTTTGAGCGAAGCTACGGTCGCACCCTTGAGTGGTCGCTTCGACATCGCTGGTTCGTGTTTATCCTTGGAAACCTTGGACTGATCGCGGTCTTCATGTTCATCGGTGGCGGCTTCCAGCCTAAGCTTGATGGCGCGATCGCCATGGGAATGGGACCGATGAAGGGAGCGATCTTCGTTGGAGTTCTCGTCTTCATCATCCAGTCGATCCGACGGCGCAAGCTCTTGCCAAAGATTCTCTTCGCGAGCGTCTGCTTTGGCGCGATCTTCCCGTTCGCCGCCTTCGTCGGGTACCAGTTCGGCCAGTACAAGAAAGAAGCTGTCTTCAAGTTCCAGTTCATCCCGGAGTCTGACGGTGGTCAGGTTCTCGCGAATATTGAACTTGCTCCTGGTTCCAACCTTGAGTTAACCGACGCGGTTGTGAAGCGAGTCGAGGCGGTCTTCCGAGCTAACCCGGACGTCAAGTACGTCCAGTCATCGATCGGAACCCAGTCTGGTGGAGACTTCTCTGTCTCGAGCACCGGGTCAAACTTCGCCCGTGTCCAGGGAACGCTGTATGAAAAGCAGGCGTTCACCGACCGGTTCAGAAAGCAGACCGAACGGATGCGAACCGTAAAGCCGGAGAGTGTTGCGGCTGACTTGACGAAGGACCTCGGGCGTGTGCCGGGAGCTTCGGTCAAGATCTCGGCCGGTGGTGGTTTTGGATTTGGATCCGCGATCCAGCTCTCGTTCACCTCGGACGACCGTGACGCCCTCGTGAAGACGGTTGTTGCAATCCGCGACGGCCTCGCCCAGGGCGCGATCAAGGGTGTGATTAACCCCGACATCTCGTCTAAGCCAGGAAAGCCGGAGCTACGAGTCATTCCAGACCGCGTTGCACTCGCCGACCAGGGGATCACAGCTGCAGAAGCTGGAAACGTCATGCGCACCCTCTATCAAGGAGATGACAACGTCAAGCTCCGAGTGAACGGTCGTGAGTACGTCGTTCGAACGATGATGGATCGAAAGGATCGTGACACGCAGTCCATCCTGACGAACATCCCGCTCAAATTCAGCCAGGGCCATCCGGTCACTCTGAGTTCGGTTGCTACCATTGGACGAGCACCTGGTGTCGACAAGATCACTCGCCGCAACCGCGCCGAGGAAATCACGGTCACCGCCGACCTTCTCCCCGGCTTTGCCGCAGGATCAGTCGCCGGCCAGATCGACAGCTGGATCAAGGAAAAAGGCTTCGTACAAGAGGGAGTCCGATTCCGCCAGTTGGGTCAGGCAGACGCCCAGGCTCGTGAAGGTGTATTCCTCTTCAGCGCGCTCGGCATCGGTATCTTGCTCGTCTACATGTTGCTGGCGTCGCTGTACGACAACTACCTGTACCCGTTCATCATCCAGGTTGCCCAGCCACAGGCCCTTGTCGGTGCCTTGCTCGCCCTTGTTCTGACGGACAAAGCATTCAGCGTCATCGGCTTTATCGGAGTCGTTGCCCTGGTTGGCCTTGTTGGTAAGAACGCGATCCTGCTTGTCGACTACACGAACACATTGCGTGAACGTGGTAGAAATCGACATGATGCCCTCGTCGAAGCGGGTCCAACCCGACTCCGACCGATCATGATGACCACGCTCGCGCTCATCCTCGGTACCCTCCCGGTCGCACTCGCGATTGGGCGTGGCTCTGAGTTCCGCGAAACGATCGGCATCATCATTATCGGCGGCATCACGCTCTCGACGATCCTGACCCTAGTGGTTATTCCCTGCTCCTACACGATCTTTGACGACATCTCGGCATGGATTTCGCAGAAGCGTGGAAAGAAGAACCACTTCAACGACCCATCCGTGTTGCTCGAAGAGCCCGCTCCAAAGAGCAAGACTCCAGCCTAGTCCACGGTTGTTTCGACGCCTCAATCCTGCTCGCAGGGTTGAGGCGTTTCTGTTCTCAGCCCCCGGCGAGCACAATCCGAAATCCGAGGTCTGTGGTGACCGGTGGCGCGTCGAGTCGCTGGACCGACAAACCCCCTTTGTCATCGATGAAGTCTTCCCCGACTGAATAGAGCACCGCTGTTCCAGCGTCAGCACGATAGACTAGGGGTCGCCCTGAGAATCGGTCGGTGACGGCCCGCTTACCTTCGCTGCCCGCCCCGAGCACTGCGAGAATATCCGCCACAACTCGAACTTCTACCATCGCATGGAACCACTCCTCGGTTCTCGACATTCGGCCCGAAACCCACTGTGCGAAAAGACTTGGCTCGTTCGAGAGGCGCATATTCGATTGGCGTATTTCGTCGCTGTACGTCTGAATTGATTTCACCCCCTGGAGGATTTTTAGAACTTCCACCGTATGTCGCCAGAGATACACCCGAGCCAAGGGGCGGGCATCGGGAGAACTCCAAGCCTTCCGGCGCTCTTCGGCGGTGAGCCCCGGTCGAGGGGTATCAAAACTATCGTTCACGAGATGCCAATCCTGACCCATTGCCTCGTGCCAAAAAACATCGGAAGGGGAAGGCGGTGCCGCAAATTGGGTCGCTAATTGTTTGAGTGCAGCTCTGTCAGCAGAAGTCAACGGACCGCGATCAAACATTGCTTGGAGTGCCATCCGAAGGACTCTTACGTAGGAGAGACTTCGCAACTGGTTCAGGGCGTAAGGAATCTGATTTTGCCGGCAGATCATCTGAACCAAGGGCTCAAGCTTAAGAATTCCGGCCGGGCGACCGTCGGTCTGTGCGGAGGCTCGCGCTGAAATAGAAAGCAACAGCGCTGCCGGATACTCGCCGCCTTTAGGAGGTGGAGCCTGAAGGGCCGCGGCTTCGGTGATTTTCTGGATCAGTGCTAAATAGGGCTTGATCGCTTCGCGTGGCGATGGGTTTCCCATCTCGCCAATCTGTACTGAGAACAAAGGAGATGTGCCAGCAGCCCTTAGAAGCGGATCTGAAACGATCGCATCCCAGCGATCATGTTCGGGCGATGGGGGGCTTATCCCGAGCGGAAACCCCATACTGACCGCCTCACTTTGAAGTGTCTTGATTTCGGCGTTCAGGGTAGCGGTGTTGTTTCGATTGCACCCGCAGATAGCCACGGCAGAAATGAAGACTGTGACAAGTGCAGACTTCATCCTCCCAGAGGAAACGCTTGCCGAACGAACTTGGTTCCTCACTTGAGTTTCAGTCGGAATCCAAAATCCGTGGGCGTGGATCGGTAGGTGCCTTGTGGTCCCCCTTTGATCGGGTCTGAAGTTGCCTTTCCGCCGTCATCGATGAAGTCACTTCCGACTGAATAGAGAATTGCCTGGTGGTCTTTGACCACGTAGCGGAGTGGCCTGCCAGAGTAGCGATCCATTGCTTTGCCCTCGGCCTCTGTCCCCTTGCCGATCAGCGTTAACAGGTCGTCCAGCACTCGCTGCTGGACCATGTTCAGCGTCCACTCGTTGACTCGGTCGAATGTCCGCAACATCCACGAGACGATAGGATCAGTTTCGGCACCCATACTTACCTCAGACTTGGTGAGGTTCTCCGACAGATCCTTGATGGAACTCGTCGTTTGCATGGCTTTCAGAACCATCACGCCGTGCTTCCATATCACTGCTCTCGGCTTGTTTCTGCCACCAGGAGCCTCATACTGTTTTTGGGGCGAAGTCATCTTGCCGTCGTCATCAATTCCAATCATTCCTTGCGCGAGGGATCGTGCGGGATCTGTCTGGATTCGAGTGTCCGCTTCACGAAGGATCGACCAAAAGACTTCAGCAGGAGAAGGTGGATGCCCGAGGCATTCGGCGATTTGCGCCACAACTCGACGGTCAGCATCGTCAAGTGGTCCCATGTCGAAAAGGTCTTGCAGGGTCTGTTGAAGGTACCGAGTGTAGATCATCCCCCGCATCTGTGCTTCGTGCCTAGGATCTGCGCGAACAAAACCGATCATCTTGGCGATAGGGAGCAGGGCAACCAACCCGGCGACTCGACCCTGATCGGTAACTACAACCTTGGCATTTGCCTGGAGAAGGACGAGCGAGCGAAAGTCAACGCTCCCAAGCGGAAATGCAACCATGCCGGTCAGACCATCGCTTTGATTGACTATTTTGTCGACATCGACCTCGGTTGGGTGGAGCGCTGCGTCCGAGTCGGCGGGAACGTTGCCCGGTGCCACGATAGGCTGCTCCTTCATCGCCGCTTCAATCATGAGCTTGATCAATGGCTGATATTGATTCACGACTTTCCGAATTTCGCTGATCGGGCGTAGTTCAAGATCCGGATCCGGTGGGCGGCGAAACTCAGCCGACTTAAAGAGCGGGTGAAGGTAGACCTTTTTCCAGAGGTCATGAGAGCGAGACGCCGGTGGCGGGGATGGCTTGAAACCGAGGTCGCTAGCCTCTTGTTGGTAGCGAGCAAGCTCCGTCACCGGGTCGGGTGGCGCGCTCTTGCGACACCCTACACTTCCGATGGTGAGGAAAAGCGCGACTCCCAATCTCGCATCAACCATATCTTGAGTTGACGATGTCGAGAGACGGGGAGTCACATACTCCCGGTCAATGCAGAAATGACCATGAGGCGTTTCGGACCTGCGATCGCAAGTTCTCTAAGCTTCCCATCAGGTGGGCTCGAGGCTGCACTGCGAGGTGAGAGATTCCCGATTTGAAGACATCCTCCCAGGCTCGAATCGCATCGGTCGCTGTCACCTTCTGAACTTTCTTAGACATCAAACCGGCCCACATCGCAGCCTGTGTTGAAACTGGACCGCGTGCCTCAATTTCGACGCCGTCCGCTCCAAGGGCTTCAATCGCTCGTACGATCTGCCACCCACCGCTGAACGCAACCGATCTGCCGGTGTAGATCGAATAGCGCATTTCGATTCCTTCCAGCTCTCCAGTGCCGAGGATGTCAAGGAAGAATCCGCTTCCGCCCTTACCGATTGCTAACGCCTTTCCAGCATCGTCAACGATGATCCGGGCTCTAGAGGATCCAACAAGGATTCCAGGGGTAATCAGCCCTGGCTCGGACTCAAATGTAATGTGAGTTACCGCGCCGACCTTGGCCTCCTTTCGGTTCAACGGGCTCATGCTCGGGATTCCACCATTGAGTGCGATTGCCTCACTCGCGTCCACCTTCGTTGGAGCACTGTGTAGGTACTCCATCGATAGATCTCGCATCGTTCTCTCGGAAGCAGGCGGAGGATTCAAGACCAGGATGTCCTTCGACTCTGGGTCTAGCAGTTTGATGGGCGGCTCGACGACCTTGCTCCCATCTCCCTTCCCCAGCAGATATTTGTCAAAGAATCCGATCATCGTTTCGCGCATCGGCTGGTTGTAGTCGTGCCCCCCGGCGTAGATCTGAACGAACACGTCGTCTTTCTTGCCGAACAAGTCC
>JBBRHU010000199.1:0-6370 GCA_038222255.1 Fimbriimonadales bacterium
TTCGACGCCTAGTTTGGCCGCAAGTTCCTCAGGCGCAATGAACGGGATGAGGTCGGGAAGGCTCCGGGTGATTGCGCTCGGCTGTGGACGCATATTGGATTCTAGACTCAATCACCCTTCGATCCTCCAAAAACTCAAGCTTGCTGAGGAGTTCTTCGGTTGTGACGCAGAGCTTCAACTCGTGAAAGAATGGGAATTCTCCAAAGGTGTGAGCGAACTTCATCCACTGCTTTAGGCGAAGAATGGTTCGGTCGGCAATCCTGTCGCGGAATAGTGCGCTATAGCTCGCGAGAGAGCGGAAGAGAACTAGCCACTCGGATGAATCACGTCCCACTGGCAAACCTAGTTCACTTGCGATCTGGTTTGAGAGCAAGGGATTCGCGAGTGACCCGCGTCCGACCATGAAGTGCGAGCATCCTGTCGCCTCCCGGCATCGAAGAAAATCCTCGAAGTTCCAGATGTCGCCATTGGCAACCACAGGAATGCCAACATTTCGGCGGACCTCGTAAATGGGGTTCCAGTAGACGGGAGGCAAGTAGCCTTGAGACTTCGTTCGGGCATGGATTGTCAGCCACGATGCGCCAGCCTTAGCGACCATCTCGGCATTCTCGTGGATCGGCTCAATCGAATCCCAGCCAAGTCTCAGCTTGGCCGAAACTGGAATGGACGGAGGAACCGCATCGCGAATTGCCCGGACCACTTCGTAGATTCGAGAAGGACAACGTAGGAGCGAAGCGCCGCCGTCATGTCGGTTCACGATAGGAGCGGGGCATCCAAAGTTGATATCGATGCCGATTGCTCCGGCTTTTACGGCGCGAACGGCAGAGGTTGCCATCCGATCTGGATCGCCACCTAGAATCTGCACCTGTACGGGCAGGCCGGAGATGGTTCGACTCCCAGTTTCAAGCTCGGGAATGTCTCGACGGAAGACTTTGGCGGGAAGGGCCTCAATGCTGACTCGGCAGAACTCAGAAACCGCGTAGGTAAACCCCCCAAACTCCCCCTGGAGCGCTCGCATTGGAGCGTCGGTAATCCCGTCCATCGGGGCTAAGACGAGGGCGGGAGAGTTGGGATCGAGCATTACTTCTTCGGCATTACGGCCGCGAGGAGGCGGATATAGGCGGCCTGGTAGTAGATTGCGTTTTCCGTGAGTTCCCAGCTATTCATCGGCCAAGGCTCATTGAAATCCGCATACGCCTTGGCGCGAGGTTGTTTCTTGATCCAGTCTACATCGCCCTTTCGCTCACCCTTCTGACCACCATAGCTTTGGTTAGGACCTCCGACCACGTAGCCAGGAGGTGGATTAGAGGCGAACGGAGTGTCGAAATTGAACCGCTCGTGCCATATTCGCTTAGCCGATAGAGTCGCTCCAAGCTTCTCCATATTCGTCAGATAAACGATGCTAAGGGGGTTCACGCCGTGGAACGAGTGCAGCATGTCAGCTCCTCTTTGCCGTAACTGGGCTTGACTCTCCTTGCTTACTCCGCCGTTCTCAGCGACCGTGCAGGCCGCGAACCCAAAGGATGCTCGAACGGTGTTGCTTCCCCAGTGGTAAGCCTCCGGATTCATCCAGGCTCGATAGAGGTCAGCCTCGACCGGCGGAGCAAATTGAGTTCGCTCGCTTGATGCTTTGAGTTGAGCCCGAATTTTTGCGCACAAGCCTGCATTTGCGGAGGGCATCCCAAGGTAGTCGATTAGGGCCTCTGAAGCGCCCGCACTGTAGGGGCTCCAGGTGTACTCGGCGAGTTGGCGTAGTTTGCCTGCTTTGGCCACAGCAACTGTGTTGTACTTTGCGTTGTGCGTCAGCGCAAAGAGGTGGATAGCGGCGAGAGCTTCGAGCTGATCTTGCTCTTCCTTCGACCGATTCGCGATTCCCGCCCGAATCTCGCCTGTGTCTGCGTTTGTTGTCATCGGGTGGGTGTGGAAGTACTCCCATGCATGCTCTGCCTTTGCTTGGAGCTGCGTCGCGAACGACTTCCACTGAGGGAACTTGCCAAAGACTCGGGCAGCTTGGGCAAAGTTCATTGCACTTGTGATCGTAGCGCCGGTGCACTTCGGCCCGTAGTAGCGTGGCCTTGCCTTGCCGCTATTGTTGATGTCACCCATCTTGACGTAAACCCCGCCGTCTGTGTCTTGCATTTTGACAAGCCAGTCGAGTTGGTACTTCACCTCGTCAAGCAGGTCAGGGAGTCCATTTCCAGACTCGGGAATGCCGAAATCGTCACCAAAAATCGCTGGGTTCGCCGTGTAGGCAAACAGCAAAGACGAGATGACGTCGCCATTGAACGGTGGATATTTGTTCGTATCTCCAGCATCCATCCAACCGCCAGAGAGATCTCGCTCGGTGCTTGCGACATCCTTCGCGGTCACCGATCGAGCTTTGTGATCTTGGTCCATGTACGATGGGAGCAGCCACGGCTTTTCGGCGCTCGGCTCCTTGAATGTCCATGAAAGTCGTTGATAGAAATAGGTTCGGACAGCAGCCCGGAGCACACCATTGTAGACATCGTCGCCAATCTTGAATGTTGGCGAACGGAGCTGTGTGGCAGGGTCAAAGACGTAGTATTCCCCCGGCGTTTTCACAGAGCTGAAATCAAACCACCAGCCCTGGTCGCCCGAGTCTTCGTGGGTTGCGCCATCTTTCCATTTGGTCGGAGCTCCCGAAAAAATGACACTGCCATTGCTGCGCAGCCTTAATTCGAGTTTGGGGCCAGGTTGGTATTTGTCCTCGGCGTTGTAGCCCTTTTGAGGATTGCTGATCACCGCGACCTTAGCTCCCGTCGTCAAATATCCGAACTGATCCACATGAATCCTTCCGGTAACGGCCGGTAAGTTGGGAATCATCACACCGGAAATTCGGGGGACGGCGAATGTGGGATAACTGACTGCCTGCGGGGGCTGAACTTTCTCGCAGCCCACAGCCCCGCAAAACAACAACGAAAGCATTCCGACCATATTGGGTGCATACCTCATCTTGAGCACCTGTTTGGGTAACGTCCAGAGATGATCCTTGCAGCCTCGTTGTTGTGGCAGACCATGCCGAAGGAACCTCCGTTCGCGAAGGAGATCGCGGCGTTTCGGGAGCAAGATCTAAAAAATCCTCCCGAGAAGGGGCAGGTTCTGTTTGTGGGAAGTTCTTCGTTCACTAATTGGAAAGACGCGCAGAAGGCGTTCCCAACGCACAAGATTCTCAATCGAGCGTTTGGTGGGTCAAGTCTCCCCCACGTGATCCTCTATGCGAACGAAGTGATCTTCAAGTACGACCCAAAGCAAGTTGTCCTCTACTGCGGAGAAAACGACCTTGCAGGAGACCCCAAGCTACCGGCATTCGAAGTCTACAACCGGTTCGTCTCGCTCTTCCGGCTGATTCGCTCGAAGCTTCCACAAGTTCCGATAGCGTTCGTTAGCATGAAGCCGAGCCCGAGCCGGTGGCATCTGCGTTCAAAGTACATCGCAGGAAACGCCTTCATCGCTGAGTTCCGCAAATAGGAGAAGTCTGCCGCCTACCTCAGCGTTTGGGATGTGATGCTCGGCAAGGACGGAATGCCGTTGCCTGAGATTTTCGTGAAGGACAATTTGCACATGAACGCCAAGGGCTATGCCCTTTGGACGCCAATCCTTGAGCCGTTCTTGCTCTAGGCGTTGGGTGTGCTTTCTGCCTGAACGAGCGGTGCTACTGCGACGACCTTCGTCTTGCGGGTTGCCAAGTAGATCGTCAGCGAGATCGCAATGCAAAAGAGCATGACTTGCACCCAGACAGCGCCGTGCTTTCGGTGGATCGTGTAGATCGAGCCGCTGATGGTGAGCCAGATCATCGAGATAGCAAGGACCTTAATTCGGAGCGATATCGAATGGTCGAGCTCCCAGTCCTGGAGCACTTTTCGGAAGGGGCTCTGGTAGAGGAGCCAATACTCCATCTTCGGGCTACATTTTTTGAAGGCCCAAAGCGAGAGGATGATGAAGACCGTTCCGGGCATCACGGGCAGGATATAGCCGATGATCCCCAGCGACAAGAAGATGAAGCCGAGAGCTAGATATCCAAATCGGACAGCACCCACAAGGATATGATGAGGGCGAACCGGCGGAACTGGTTTGACTGAGATGACGATTGCATGATCGCCATGCCACAATAGGGGGTAGTGAGTCGGACTGTCCGCATTGGCATTTTGGGCTTCGGAACTGTGGGTTCCGGAGTCTTTCGCATGTTAGAGGAGAATCGCGAGGCGATCACCCGAAAGTGCGGGATCTCGTACGAGATCGTCAAGATCGGAATTCGAGATATCGAGAAGGAGCGAAGTGTCGATCCCGTGCTGTTCACCACAGACCTTGACAGCATCGTCAATGATCCTTCGATCGATGTGATCTTGGAGCTGATCGGCGGAACTGAACCTGCGGGTCGGCTCGTTGAGAGGGCGCTCGATAACGGAAAACATCTCGTCACGGCGAACAAAGAATTGATCGCTAAAGAAGGTTCACGCCTCGTGACTAAGGCTCGCGACCTGCAGTTGGACCTCCATTACGAAGCCGCGGTGGGTGGTGGAATCCCGATCGTTCAGCCCCTCAAGCACCAACTCGCTGGCAACGATGTCCTGCGGATGATGGGCATCTTGAACGGCACCACCAACTACATCTTGACCAAGATGCAGGAAGAGGGAAGCGACTTCAACGACGTGCTGAAGGAAGCTCAGGACAAAGGCTATGCCGAAGCCGATCCGACCAATGACGTTGATGGCTTTGACACGATGTACAAGATTTCGATTCTTGCGAGCATCGCATTTGGCAAGCAGGTTGATGTTGCTGGGGTCCATCGAGAGGGGATTCGAAAGATCACCAAGGTGGATATGCAATACGCAGATCTCTTGGGCTACCGAATCAAGCTCCTTGGAGTTGTCGATGGCGGAAACCAGCAAGGGATTCGCGTGCACGTGCATCCCACGCTCCTACCCAAAGCCCATCCGCTGGCAAGCGTAAATGACGTTTACAATGCGCTTTGGCTCCGAGGAGACTTTGTCGGAGATTTGATGTTCAGCGGACGTGGCGCGGGGTCAGACCCAACCGCCTCTGCGGTTGTCGGAGACCTCATCGACGTCTTCCGCAATATCAAGGCACAGGGGCAAGGTAGTGCGTTGCCCTACGGTCTCGGCATGTCCACGCTGAGCATGGATGGGCTGGAGTCGGCCTACTACATGCGGATCCAAGTCCTCGACCGTCCCCGAGTCCTTGGCCTTATCGCAACGACGTTAGGTGAGCACAACATCTCGCTTGCAGCGATGGAGATGCGAACGGTAACCGATGAGGTGGGCGAGATCGTATTCCTCACTCACATCTGTGCCGAAGAGCGATTCATGGCCGCGCTTGCAGCGATCAAGGCCAGCCCAGAAGTTCGAGAAGTCGCCAATTACATTCGAGTAGCTTAGGATTTATGATGGAATTGACCGCTTGTCGGAGTCTGATTGCTCTGGCACTTGAGACTACGGAACGCACTGAGCCAAGTTCTGATGAGCTTCTCGAGGTCGCTTAGAGCCGCGACCATTGGGCAATCTGTTCGGTGATTTCGGACGGGGTTTCGACGAGTGCGCGTGCCCCAGCGCGCACAAGCTCATCTCGTGACCCATATCCGTAGAGCACACCCAGGCAGGGAATCTCGTGGTGAAGTGCCCCAAGCACGTCGTGTTCGCGGTCGCCGATCATGAGGGCGGTGGCGGGAGAAACCTTCTGCTCGTTGAGCAAATCTTCTATCACCTCCGCCTTATTGCTTCGCGATCCGTCGAGGTTGCTACCGTATAGCTGTATAAAATACTTGGAAAGCCTGAAGTGGTCGAGGATCTTGTCGGCGTAGAATTTGGGCTTCGAGGTGGCGATGAACAGGGAGTATCCCTCGGCGTGAAGTCCGTCAAGAACCGCTTCGATCCCGTCGTAAACCCGATTCTCGAACATCCCAACGTCCCCAAACCTCTCCCGATAGAACGCCACCGCTCTCATCATCTCCGCCGGGTCTTCGGTCTGGAGGAGTTTGCCAAACGACTGATGGAGCGGCGGACCGATCACCCAATCCAGCTCCTCAAATCCCGGCCTCTCGCACCCCATTTTGTCGAGCGCATAGAGCACTGAGCCAACAATGCCCAGCTTGGGATCGGTCAGAGTTCCGTCGAGGTCGAAGAGGATGTTGTTGGTCATTTTTTGAGACAAGTCAGAGACATCCCCCGAAGGGAAATCACTGGGAACGGTCAAAACTGGTCAGTCATAAACAGTTGCGGGATGCCGGGGAAGTTGTGGCCCATGAGGTAGGTTTCGACTCGGATGTCGGTGACTTCTAGGCCGAGTTGGTCGGTCATGAAGGTGGTGCCATACCATTCGACGGCCTCATCCA
>JBBRHU010000200.1:0-6362 GCA_038222255.1 Fimbriimonadales bacterium
AGGGAACTACCCGCGATACAACGGTCTAGACTTCTCACTGATTGAGGAAGACTTCCGCACTGCCACGCTAGTCTTCCGCCCAGATCATCAAGATGATGGGTTTCGGTTTGCGCACACCTCGCTCTTGGAGTTCTTCGTCGCCGAGGCATTGGCGACTTCTCTCGACGAAGACACCGCCGACCAACTATGGCAAATCAAGCGAGTGAGCGAGGAAACGCTCCGATTCTTGGTCGAATTGGTTGCGCAAGACGAAAGCGCGAAGAGAAAGCAGAGGGTCGAGGCGCTTGCGATGAGCGCCACGCTAGTCGTTCGTGAGTTTGCCTTTCGATTCACCGTTTTCGCCCATGGAATGGGGCTGGACTACCCCCGACCAGCAAAGTGGAACCTTGCTGGCACTAACCTCCACGCGCAAGTGATCGGCTCCCATGATCGCACTACGCTTGAGCTTGGCGATGTCGATCTTACAGGAGCAAGACTCGTCGGGAGCAGTTGGCAGAAAGTCCATTTCCGCCAACTGGTACTCGACCAAGCTGCTTCAGAAGCGAGTGAGTGGCTGGAATGTCACATCCAAGACTTGCGTGCGACAGGAGCGAACTTCACCGGATCATGTTGGCGGCACACCAACATTGAGAGGCTGTCGGCGATAGAGGGATGCAAGCTCGAAGGGGCACGTTTTGTGGCTATGCCCAGCCTCGACGTGCGTAGATCCAACAACCCGACCCACATCCTTGAATTTGATTCAATCGCCCATTCGATCATCTCCCAGGTTGGCCACAGTTCTCAGTGCGTCTGTTGCGCGTTTGGACCTGAGGGGAAAACCATCCTCTCAGGGTCAAATGACAACACACTCATCTTATGGGACACAAACACAGGAGAGAAGATCAGAACCTTCGAAGGACACGATGATTGGGTCATGTCATGCGCGTTTGGACCTGAGGGAAAAACCATCCTCTCAGGGTCAAATGACAACACACTCATCCTATGGGACACAAACACAGGAGAGAAGATCAGAACCTTCAAAGGACACTCTGATGCGGTCTGGTCGTGCGCGTTTGGACCTGAGGGGAAAACCATCCTCTCAGGGTCGAGGGACAACACACTCATCCTATGGGACACAAACACAGGAACTCCGCTTCGGCAAATCCACCACGGAACAGACCGTGAGGCCTGGTGTCACGACTTCAAAAGGAAGGAGTGGACCGCCCTTGGCGAGGACGCATGGCGTACAGTCCATTGGGTCGCTTGGTCGGAGGAGGAAAAACGGCACGTG
Organism: Fimbriimonadales bacterium; assembly: GCA_038222255.1. Lineage (GTDB taxonomy): Bacteria > Armatimonadota > Fimbriimonadia > Fimbriimonadales > Fimbriimonadaceae > Fimbriimonas. Next base: position 1,271 of record JBBRHU010000200.1, read on the forward strand.
ACCTTTCCGCCCGAGCAGTGGGGCGCGGAGAGAACTCTTGAGCAGCGAGGGTGGTCGGTCAACCGGTCAAACTGAACCTCGTGGCTCTCACTCGCTTTCGCAAGGCGACTCGGCATGACATCCCTGCTTTGCGGAAGCTCATCGATGCTTCCGCGAGAGGGCTTGGGCGGGGGGATTATTCGGACTCGCAGATTGAGGGCGCGTTGAAAGGGGCTTGGGGGGTGGACGAAACCCTGATCGACGATGGCACCTACTTTCTGCTGGAAGAAGACACGCAAATCATCGCATGTGGTGGCTGGAGCTTTCGGCAGACTCGGTTCGGTAGCGCGACTTCCAGCGAAGAGCCCGCTCTCGACCCAATCAAAGACGCCGCTCGCATTCGAGCCTTCTTTGTCCACCCCGAGTGGGCTCGTCGAGGCATCGGGAGGCAGCTGCTTAACCTCTGTGAAGTCGAAGCGATGAACTCTGGGTTCGGCAAGTTCGAGCTTGTTGCGACCCTGGGTGGCCAGAGACTCTACGAGAGCGCGGGCTATCAGGCGGGGCCGCCGATCGAGCATGAACTCGGCGAAGGGCTGACGATCACGTTTGTGCCTATGCGCAAGGGCTGAGGGTTCGGGCACAATCCCTTTGTGAACTCTGTGAACGGTCTGATTGAGCGTGCCTTTCTGCGGCTCGCCGCGCGGCCCGGATTTCAGGTTCGCGCTGACCAACAGCAGATTGCGTTGCTCCTTGCCGATATGATCGGCGAAGGGAACTCGGCGATGATCGAAGCTCCGACTGGACTCGGCAAATCGCTCGCGACCCTTATCCCTGCGATTGCTCACGGAATCGTTACAAAGAAGCGCGTGGTGATCGCCACCTATACGAACGTGCTCGCCGAGCAGTATTGGTATAAGGATCTCCCTTTAGCGCTTTCGCTGTTTGACGAGTCTGACCTTGAGGGGTTCAACGCCCAATTGCAGATGGGGCGATCTCGGTATGCGTGCCTAATTGCGATGGACGACGTCGTTCCGAACCAAGTCGATATCGTTCTGAAAGAGGCGAGCCAAGGAATTGAGTCCGAACTCCGAAAGCTAATCAAAGTAACTCCAAAGGCAGGGGCGAGAGTGCCGACTTGGGGCAAGACTTGGAGCCAAATCTCGACTCCCCCGGTCTGCCCGGCAAGGCTGTGCCCAGCCTACGACAGCTGCTTCTACTACTCAGCACGTCGGAAGAGCGAAGCAGCGTCATTGGTCATCACGAACCACAGTGTTGTCATCCAAGACGCCCTTCAGGCAGTGGCCGACGAAGAAGGCGAAGGGATGCTCGGGAAGGTGGATTTTATTGTTCTCGACGAAGCCCACGACTTCCCTTCTGCGGCGATCAATGGCCTTGAATTTGAACTTAGCCTTAATCGACTTGGGACGCTCATCGCAACGGTTCGGCGACTTGACGCAGCGGTTCAACCGCTCGCGCAAGCGCTTGGTGCGGCCTCAACTTGGGCTCAAAAAGTCGCGAACTTTGTTCGAGACATTGAGGGCAAGCAGCGCGGATTGATGGGGTTTGCCCTCGAACTCGGCAGGCCCGGCATCCTCGAAATCGCGCCGTCCTCGCTGATCGACCACCCCGCCGTGAAACAAGCGCGGATCGAAGCAGCCGTAGACCCTGCTCGAATCATCGCCGACGAGGTCGCAGACGTGTGTGACACTTTTGCCGATAACATCCACGCCCTGCTCGCAGATTGGAAGACGATGTCGCCCGAAAAAGTTCGACCCGTCCAAGAGACGATCCGCAACTATCTGATGTATGTCCGCGAATTTGGGGTGGGCTGCAAGTCGATCATGGCTCCCCAAGGGGCTTCTGTGAGTTATGTGTCGCAAAATCGCGAGGAGACCCTGCTTCGACAAGATGTCACCCAAGTCGCCGAGCCACTCAAACGCCTGATCTGGGACCGAGTTCCTTACGCTTGCCTTTCGGCAACCCTTCTCATCGACGACAGCTTTGATTCGATGACTCGTTCCCTTGGAGTCACCCCCACATTTTACGAAGCCCTCCCCTCCCCGTTCGATTTCGAGCGCCAGGCCGCCCTTTATCTGCCTCCTCCCGGCACGATCCCAGATGCAACAATTGCTCGCAAGGAAGGATCCGAGGAGTATTACTACCGCAAGCTCGCCGAAGAACTTTCAATGATGATCACGGCGTTGCAAGGCAGAACCCTCGCCCTCTTCCACTCCCGAAGAGAGCTCGAAGGCGTGCTCAAGTTCATCGACATCTCGTCGGATCTGCCGATTTTTGTCCAGCCTTCTTCAGGCGCGGGCGGCGTGGGAGAACGGTTCAAAGACGTTGTTCATTCTTCGCTCTTCGCGCTGAGGTCGTTCTGGACTGGCTTCGATGCTCCGGGCGAAACGCTCTCTTGTGTCGCCCTCGTGCGTGTTCCGTTCGAAGTGCCGGTCGAACCTCCTCAGATTGCTCGACTTGCCTACCTCCAAAGTCAGGGACTAGATCCATTCCGTGAGCACACCTTGGCTCAAGCGAAGATGCTCATGCGACAAGGAGCAGGCCGGCTTATCCGGAGCCAAGATGACAAGGGAATCATTGCGTTGCTCGACGCCCGGCTACAGACCAAACGCTATGGGGAAGAGATCCTCAACAACCTGCCACACGGCATGAGGCGCTACTCTGATTTCTACGAAGCTATCGCTCACCTTGGACTTGAAGGTTGATCTAGTCCCTGGAATTCGCACTTTTTGCTCTGGTCAAAAGAAGTGCTAACACGTTATAGTAGAAGGTATGAATCGACGCGACTTCTTAAAGGCAAGCGCGGCGTTTGCGGCAACTCCGACAATCGCCAAGGGCTTCGCAGACGCCAGACCTTCGACCGGCCAAAGCTCGATGGGGCTTGTTGCTCCCAAGCTAGACCGAGTCCGCGTTGGCTTTATCGGCGTGGGCGCGCGCGGCGGCGGCCACGTTTCGCAGATGATGAATATCGAAGGCGTTGATGTCATCGCCATCTGCGACAACCACCTCCCGACCGCGACTCGCTCCAAAAATAATGTCGTTAAGAAGGGCCGCCCCGAGCCGGCGATGTACACGAATGGCGAGACCGACTATAAGCGGATGCTCGAGCGAAAGGACATCGATATTGTCATTATCGCGACTCCTTGGGAATGGCATGCGCGAATGGCCATCGACGCGATGAATGCCGGAAAGCACGCATTCTGCGAAGTTCCGATTGCGCTTACGGTCGAGGATTGCTGGAAGCTCGTCGACACTTCTGAGCGAACACAAAAGCACTGCATGATGCTGGAGAACGTCAACTACGGGCGAGAAGAGTTGATGGTGCTAAACATGTGCCGGATGGGAGTTTTTGGTGAACTTCTTCACGGTGAAGCTGCCTATATCCATGACCTGCGCAGCCAGATGATGGAGATTGAGCACGGCACCGGTTCTTGGAGAACAACTCACTACACCAAACGAAACGGCAACCTCTATCCCACCCACGGCCTCGGCCCAGTTTGCCAGTACATGAACATCAACCACGGCGACCGCATGGACTATCTCAGTTCCATGAGCTGCAACTCGCGAAGCCGTGCCCTCTACGCTCGAGCCAAGTTCCCCGAAGGCTCTATCCGCCGAAAGCAGACCTTCGTTTGCGGTGACATCAACACGACAATCGTCAAAACTCTGCGAGGCAAGACGATCATGATTCAGTGGGACGAGCAGCTTCCGCGACCCTACACTCGCCACAACCTGATCCAGGGAACAAAGGGTGTTTGGGCTGGCTTCCCCAACCGTGTCGTCATCGAAGGCAAGACCCCATCCACGGACAGCTGGGTCGAAGAAGGCGCGCTTGACAAGATGTTTGCCGAGTTCGACCACCCGCTCTGGAAACGGATGGGCGAAGAAGCGAAGCGAAACGGTGGACATGGCGGCATGGATTTCGTCATGCTCTGGAGAATTGTTTACTGCCTCCGAAACGGACTGCCGCTCGATCAGGACGTTTACGATGGCGTAACCTGGTCGGTCATCGGACCGCTCAGCGAGTGGTCGGTCGCCAACCGATCGCAGTCGGTGAACGTCCCCGACTTCACACGCGGAAAGTGGAAGTCAGCTCCTCCCCTAGGAATCGTCAGCTAGTGAATGCGCGTCGTAACCTCGGTGAAGGTGAATGGCGCGTTGAACGGTGAATACCAGGACCTGTCAGGCAACTGCGGCAGGTCCATTTTAAACAGGTCTGAAAGAAGAATCCTAAACGAATTCACTGGTGTGATCTCCGGGTAGAGCTTCTTCGCCACCGAATCTGGCATGCGAAAGGCTTCTAGGTTTGACATGCACTCCTGAAGGTCAGTCTTTTCGATCTTGGTTTGATTGAGGCCAAGTTTCGACCCGTGATCGCCTTCCATAACGATGACTGCATTCGGATTGGCACCTAGAATTTTGTCCATCGTCTCGATCACCCTTTTGGACACATATTCGGCCTGCGCTGGATATCGTTTCACGTAATCCGAGGGCTTTCCAATATTGTCGAGGTAATCGCTGGCATCAAAAAACCCGTAAGGCGCCTGGTTTTTCGTTGGGCTGCCGTCTGCCTCAAACACGAACGGAGGGTGTGGTGCGAGGATGTGGGTGAGAACGAGCTTTGGCCGCGCTGACTTTGGCCCGAGGGATGCCAGCGAGGCAAACGCTTCCTTGATTTCTACGCGGTGCATTTCGAAAGCGCTACCAATGATGCGATCGTTGGCGCTCAGCGGAGTCTTGTTAAGCAGAGCAGTTTCGAAGAGGCTCAGACCCGACTTAGAGTAAGCGTTGACGTCGGACAGATTGAACGTGATCGGTGGGAATCCTGTCGTGATTGATGCGATGACATAGCCTTGCCCTCTCAGCGACTTGGCGAGTTTGCTGTCATTCAGCAACTCATCGAGAGGAATTCGCGACTGGGCTGCGAGCACTTTTTCAGAGAGCAGGTCCTGAAGATAGCCAAGATTCAAAGTGGAGGCTAAGGATAGTTCGGTTTGGCAGTAGTTGGAGTGACTCCACTTTGGAACGTAGAACCCCCGCTTTTCCAGCGCTTGAACAAACCAACTGTTGTCGTATCCAAAAACGCGTTGAAGTT
>JBBRHU010000201.1:0-6342 GCA_038222255.1 Fimbriimonadales bacterium
CACGCAATGGCGGCAGGATGTAGCTTCTCAACCGACCAGATACCAACGATCCTGGAGGGCCTTCACGAATACGCTGGAGCACGGCTCACGCCGGAGGACTTCCTGCCAATGCGAGTCGTGGATGGAGAGGTGAGCCTGAGCGAAATCAACCACTCGGTCGCAACTTCCCTCTCGTTACTTGAACCGTTCGGAGCGGGGAATCCTGAGCCAACGTTTATGGCAAAGGAAGTCGGATTGATCTCAATTAAGCCGACCCGCAACCCTGTTCATGCGCAGTTTAGAGTGGGCAGACAAGGACAGTTTTCGTCGGGAATCTACTTCAACTTTGCAGAGAACTTGTCGAAGATCGATCTTGGATCCAAGCTTGACTTGCTCTTTACGATCCAAGTTGACGAATACAACGGTGGTCGTGCGGCGAAGATGGAGTTGAAGGACTTCCGCCCTTCAACCCCAGATGCCGACTAGAGAATGCTGAGACCGGCTTTGTTCCAGTCTTCTAGGAATCGCTTCAGCCCACTGTCCGTGAGAGGGTGCTTAAACAGCATTTCCATGATCTTGTAGGGCATCGTGGAAACATGCGCGCCAGCTTGAATCGCCTGGACGACATGGAGCGGGTGACGGACCGATGCCACGAGGACCTCGCTGTCAAAACCATAAGTCTCGACCATTGCTACCGTGTTCTGAACCGCAACCATTCCGTCGTCGCTCATGTCGTCGACTCGGCCAACGAAATTCGAAATGTACGTTGCTCCAGCTTTTGCGGCGAGAAGAGCCTGCGACACGCTGAACACTAAGGTCACGTTCGTGCGGATACCCTTGTCGGACAGAGTTTTCACGAGGGAAATACCTGGCTCGATAAGGGGAACCTTGACAACGATCTGAGGGTGCCAGCTAGAAACTTCTAGGGCTTCTTTTAGCATCGTCGGATAGTCGGTGGCCACGACTTCTGCGCTGATATCGCCGCCCGGTACCGCTTCGCAGATCGCGAGAACAGTCTCACGGAATCCTTTGCCGGCCTTCGCGATCAACGTAGGGTTGGTCGTTACGCCGTCGAGGATGCCCCAAGCCGCCGCTTTCTTTACTTCCTCAATATCACCCGTGTCCACGAATAATTTCATGGATAGAGAATACCGAGCATCACCAACTAAGTTGTCTCGTCCAAGTCGATCACTTTTTTTGGTGGGGCTTTTTCACGCTCAATATCGGCCATATCCTCTTTCGATCCAACAAGATAGTCGGGCCCCTCTCCACCAATTTTTTCCCAAACGCCCTTTTCGGTCTTCTTGAACGTTGTGAAGCCCTTGCTCCCAGCCTTGTCAGGGCTGGCGTCCTTGTCGAGCTTGAATGTCGCTCTACTGATCACCTTTTTGACATCCAGCCCACACCAGGGGCAAAGCTTGAGCGCTGGTTCGCCAACCGTTTGAATCACGGACACTCGGCCCTCACACATGAGGCAGTCACGTTCGAGAGGTTCGTATTCGTAAATAGGCACAGCGATTAAGATAACCTCATTTCGCATGGAATCGCGTGATCTGATCGGCCAATTGAATAAGGAACTGGTGGACTGTCGATTATGCCCTCGATTGGTCGAATGGCGGGAGAAGGTCGCAACAGAGAAGCGGAAGCAGTATGCAACCGAAGGCTATTGGGGCAAGCCGGTTCCCTACTTTGGCGATCCGGACGCTCGGTTACTGATCCTCGGTCTCGCTCCTGCGGCCCATGGAGCAAACCGCACTGGGCGAATGTTCACCGGCGACCGGAGTGGCGACTTCCTCTTCGCTGCCCTTCATCGAGCAGGGCTAGCATCTCAGGCTGAGAGTGTTCACCTTGGGGATGGGCTGAAGTTGACCGGCGTGCTTATGGCTGCTAGCTGTCATTGCGCGCCTCCTGACAACAAACCTCTTCCTTCAGAGTTAACAAACTGTAGTCGCTACCTCGTCCGACTACTTGAGTCGGGGAGATTTGATTCAATTCTTTGCCTAGGCAGACTTGCATGGACCCAGCTGTTTCGCGTTGTTGGGGAACCGGCGGCGGCATTCTCGCACGCGGGAAAAGCTGCACTTCAAAACGGAACTAGGGTGGTAGGAAGCTACCACCCTAGTCAACAGAACACCTTCACGGGTCGGTTAACCTCTGCGATGCTCGATCAGGCGATTAAGACTTGGGCGTCTCCGCCTTGATGTCGTTGACAAGGACTTCTCTGGTCACATCAAATCGCTTAAGTTCGCCCTCTCTTGAGATGGCGAGTTTCATCACACTGCCCGGGGGTCCCACGAACATCCCTCGGAGCTTGCGGTAACCGAGATCTCCAGCGTCCACGCCATCAATGCTCAGGATGTGATCACCACGCTTCAAGCCTGCTTTCTCGGCGGGAGATTCGGGTGCGACGTGGAACACGATGGTCCGCTTAATGCTCGTGACGTACGCAGCGGAGATTCCGAGGTCACCCTTCTCGTCGTTGGCGGTTTTTCCGGTGAAGTTCTCGAACCAGACCCTGCGGCGGGAGTAGTCGATGATGATGTTGAAGTTTTTGAGAAATCCAAATCCAATCGTTCCATCACCTTCGGCAGACGACGATGGGCGATCGATGATGTCCCACACCGCCGAAGCGGTTGGAATTCCAAAAATCTTGGTCTCGGGCATCCTTGCAGTCCACGAATCCACGGCACCAGATGCGACTTGAGATTTTCGCATGAACTTAGGCTCTCGACCGGGCTTCCACAGACCGACCCGCTCAAGGACATCTTTATGTGTAGTCGCAAAGAAGGAGTTGCCGGTGTCAAGGGCGAGCGTCATCTTATTACCGTTCGGCACCTCAACCGACATTTCTAGCGAACTGTGCCCAGTTGGAAGGAGTTTCGCAAGAAATGTTTTCTTCCCATCGGGGACTCGTTTTGTGATGTCAAAGCTCTTAGGGTGAAAGATGAAACACGACTTCTCGAAATTGATCTCGGTGATTTGGTCTTTCACCACTCCCAGGCCCATGATTCCGTCGCAGTGAATTCCGTAAGAATCGGTATTGTCCCCGCCCATCATCACGGCCTCGGCGTCCACTAGATCGAACTTTTTTGATCCAAGCGAGAGTGAGGTGATCTTGACTGTCGGTGCTTCGAGCGTCCCAACGAAGTCTCGCAGGCCAGTCGTGCCAGTTTTCTTGCCGAGATTGATGATAGGATCGCAAACCACCGCGCCGGCAAAGCCCGTATCAAACATCAGCGAAATCTGCTTTCCGTTTACGGTTGCTTCGACAATGAGCGCGGTCTCCGCCATCTTAAATGGCACCACGACATCTTCCGGTTTTGTTCGGGCAGAAGCGTGCAAGAGCACAAGCGAGGCGAAGGTAGCCAGCATCTTGTTTATATTACGGAAAAAAAGTCTAAGTCGGTCGCTTTCGTCCCAACAAGAAATAAAACAGCATCGGAATGAAGTGTTGACCGAATGCGCAGCAGGTGAGATAGGGCAGCAGCCACGTGAACCGACTGCGTCGGTGGACGATGTCGGCGAGCATCCACATAAAGCTTAGCAATGCCGTGAACAGGTGCAATACGATTGTAAAGAAAGCAAAGTTGGTGGCTTTGAGCGTGACATCCGGCAGTGCCCCTTTGCTAACTGCCTTCCCCGACGGAGTCAACGGATTGTTGAAAATCCAGATCAGCGAGACGATCACCGTCAGTCCGAGGAAGATGTAACCAACGGTCGTCCACTCCTTTTCCATGCCCCGTAAATTCTTTAGGGCACCTTGAGTGTTTGGATCGAACCTCTCTTCTTCCAGAACATCCTTCGCCATGGCGATTCAAGTATGGCTTCCAAAACTAGAAGTCCCCGGTCGAAATGGGGAATCGTGTTAAGTCATTTCAGTATAATGGGCAAGCTAAGAGCGAACCTCCGGTTTGCGGTCCGTGCCTTTAATTTGGCTTGAGGTGATGGGATTGAATATCAAACGAACTTTTCAACAACTTGCAATGGGTCTTGCGGTAGCTGCTATCGTTGGCTGCAATGGCGGTGGGGATACCCCGAAGCCTGAAGACGGTAAGACTACGAAGCCGACGGGCGGCGGTACTGCTGCAGCGGCAATCGACGGAAAGATTCCCGTCGGCTTGGTGGCATCACAAAATGGTGAGCTTAAGCCCTGGGGCGAAGACTGCGTCAAGGGCGCACAGCTTGCCGTCGAAGAATATAACAAGAGCGCAACCGATCCAAACCTTACGGTGAAGCTGGTCGTTTCTGACAGCGGCTCCAAGCCTGAGCAAGGCAAGAGCGCCGCTCAGAACCTTGTGAGTTCTGAGAAAGTTGTCGTTCTCCTCGGCGAAGTATCGAGTGGAATCACCGCTCAGATGGGTTCCGTCGCGATTGAGAACAACATTCCGCTCATCGCAGTGGGTGCAACTCGAACCGACCTAACGAAGGATAAGCCCCTCATTTCCCGTGTTTGCTACACCGACGCCTTCCAGGGTCCAGTCATGGCGAAGTTTGCTTTCGAAGAATTGAATCTTCGCAAGATCGGCCTCGTAACAGACAAGAAGCAACCGTACTCGACGGGTCTCAGCGACTCGTTCCGAGCCTACTTCCTGAAGCTTGGCGGTGAGATCGTTGACGAACAGTTCTACCAATCGGGTGATACACAGTTCAGCGGACAGATCACTCAGCTGAAGGCTAAGAACCCTGACGGCTTGTTCATGTCGGGCTACTTCACCGAAACCGGTCCAATCGCACGACAGGCAGCAGAAGCTGGCCTCAAGGTGAAGATGATGGGCGGCGACGGATGGGATAGCAGTGAGATCCTCACCAACGGTGGCGAAGCCATCCTCGGTAGCTTCTTCTGCAACCACTACAACAACGAAGAAAATCGACCCGAAGTCAAGGAATTTCTTGACAAGTGGAAGACGAAGTTCGGCGGCGCACCTGCGACTACGATGGGTGCACTTGGCTACGATGCAGCCAGACTAGCCTGCGATGCAATCAAGCGAGCAGGTAGCGGCGATTCGAAGAAGATCCAAGAGATGATCCAAGCAACCGTGGACTTCAAGGGAGTTTCTGGTTCAATCACGCTCAAGGATCGAAAGGGCGACCCTCCCAAGCGAGCACTAGTGGTTCGACTAGAGAAGACCGGTCAGAAATTCGCCAAGGCCTACGAATACGACGAGAAGACGGGGCTGCCTAAGTAAGCATGCCCTTTGACCCGATGGTCCTCCTGGGAGCGCTCGATTTTCGAACGCTCCCAGAGCAATTAGTGAACGGCCTACTTTTGGGTGCAATCTATGCACTCATCGCACTGGGCTACACGATGGTCTATGGCGTCCTTCGCCTGATCAACTTCGCACACGGCGAAGTATTCATGATCGGCGCGTACGTCGGCCTCTTTGTTTCCTACATGCTCGGCTTTTCTCCCGCAGCCACCGGAGACGTCATTCCCGTCATGTCAATCGGAATCGTGATTCTGCTTGGCGGGGTGCTCACCGTTATTGGCGGAGGAATGAGCCTCGCGGGCTGGCGGGTCAGACGACTTCCAGACTGGGTTCGGGCGATTGGCGGACTTGTCGGCGTCATCGGAATCATTTTCTTGTTCATCGGGCTAGTGCAGCCTCAAGCACTTAACCTTGTCCTCATGCTCCTCGCGAGCATGTTCATCTGCGCCGTCCTTGGCGTGATCATCGAGCGATTTGCCTACCGGCCCATGCGTAATCACTCACGCATTGCCTCTCTGATCACTGCGATCGGCATCTCACTTTTGCTTCAATACGGTGGGGCCTTGTTCCTTCCGAACAGTCCTCCCCCAAGCATCAAGGAAACGGTTAACCCGTATCGTAACTCGGTGACCTGGCATCTCACTTCGCCGGATGCGGTAAAGCAACAGACGGAAATGAGCCTGGAGCCTGCCTACTTGGTGGCGAAAAAATCGTTTGACGATTACCTCGCACGGACCAAGGAAAGCGAATTTAATCTTTCAGCCGAGGGCAAGACACTTAGAGCCGATCTCCAAAAGCTTGAGAGTCCATATCTCGACGCCAAAAGCAAAGCGGATTCATCTGCGGTCACAGTTACCGTCCAGGTCGGAAAGCTCATCACGCTCGGAGTCGTTGGACTTTTGATGATTGCGCTGACCTACCTGGTTATGAAGACTCCACAGGGGCGCGCAATGCGTGCGGTCTCGCACGACTTTGATTCTGCGAGCCTCATGGGTGTCAACGTGAATAGCATCATCACGTTCACGTTTGTCGTTGGAAGTGCGCTCGCAGGCGCTGGTGCGATGATGACGGCGACATTCCAAGGTACGCCTCTTTCCACCTTCTACGGCCTTATGCCTGGTGTCAAGGCGTTTGTCGCGGCGGTTCTTGGCGGGAT
>JBBRHU010000202.1:0-6332 GCA_038222255.1 Fimbriimonadales bacterium
CGTGAAAGTCCAAGTCCGACAAGTCGAAGTTGAAGAAAAGCTCAAAGAGCTGAGTCAAGCGTAACCATGGCCGAATACAAGCTGCTACTCGAACATTCTCACGACCCCAGCTTTAAGACGCTGGCAGGATACAAGGCCAAGGGTGGATACGTCGCTCTTCAAAAGGCCGTCGAAGGCGAGCGATCCGTAATCATCGACTCCGTGAAGGCCGCTGGTCTGCGCGGTCGAGGTGGTGCTGGCGCGCCTGCGTTCCTCAAATGGGGTGGAATGCCGAAAGAGAAAAAAGGCATGCACGTCATGATCTGCAACGCAGATGAAGGTGAGCCCGGCACGTTTAAGGACAAGCTTCTCCTTGAAACTTGTCCCTTTGAGCTGATTGAAGGAATGACGATCGGCGGCTACGCTGTCCAGGCCGACGCAGGATACGTCTACATCCGTGCTGAATTTGTTGACGCCGCGAAGGCCTTGCGGGCTGCCCTTGATGAAGCCTATGCCGCTGGATTGCTCGGCAAGAACATCATGGGCAAGGGATTTGATTACGACATCTTCATCCACATGGGTGCAGGTTCGTACGAGTGTGGCGAAGAAACCGCGCTGATGAGTTCGCTCATGGGAGAGCGAGGAATGCCACGACTGAAGTTTCCTCATGCTCCGTTTCCGGTTGTCAAAGGCTGTTGGGATCTTCCCACGCTGATCCACAACGTGGAGAGCTACTGCAATATTCCCTACATTGTTGACCGGGGCGCCGAATGGTGGGCTTCGCTGGGAGCTTCAACCAAGAACTCTCGGGGAACAAAGATTTTCTCCGTGAGTGGTCACGTCAACAAGCCAGGCAACTACGAAATCGAGTTCGGTACACCGCTTCGAGAGCTCATCGCACTCGCTGGTGGCCCGAAAGGCACGATGAAAGCTTGCATCCCTGGCGGAAGCTCGATGCCAATTATCACCGCCGAAACGGTTGAGAAGGCGATCATCGGCTATGAAGAGATGATGGAAGTCAAGACGATGGTCGGCTCTGGTGGCTGCATGGTCTTGAATGACACGACTTGCATCGTCAAGTGGGCCTGGCGCACCTCGATCTTTTACGCGAACGAGAGCTGCGGTAAGTGCACCCCTTGCCGAGAAGGCACCCGTTGGCTAGTCCAGATTCTTGATCGTATCGTCCAAGGCGGAGGTCGCCCAGGCGATGTCGAATTGGTCCAACAGGTAGCTAGCCAGATTGACGGCCGCTCATTTTGCCCGCTCGGAGACGCCGCCGCCTGGCCAATCCTCGCCGCGATTCGAGTCTTCCCCGAAGAATTTGAATTCTACGTGAAGCACGGTTACAGCATGGTCGACCGCCGCCCCGTTTTGGCCTACGCATAAGCGAAGTCAGAAAGGGACGCACCACTTCAGCGCCGCTCTCTCATCCAGGATTGGCGCAAGAAGATCTGGGTCTGTCAATGAATACTTCACTGAACGGACGCACTAGCTCGTTTTGCTTTGGGTGGCACCACTAGGGAAAAACCCTAACTTGTGCAGCTCTTTCGCTTTGGAGACATAATCAGCCTCGATTTCAGGGGCGTCCAGGCGATCAGTTCCTTACTTCCACCGATAGTGTCCCACGATCTTCCACTTCCCTAAGACATCTTCCTCAGCGGTCATGCGAATGTTGTGGATCACCAAGTAGTTCCCACTCGCCCCGCGTCGATCGGAGAGCACTCCGATATGGTCAAGACCGTTGTCCAGCTTCCACCAGACGAAATCGCCCGGCTTCCAATCGCTCCGCAATTCTAACTTCCGGCCGTGTCGAGCAAAGTAGACCGCCTGATTGGGGACACGTCTGTGATCGATATTTGTATCAAGCTTGTCGATCCTTGCGTAGGCCTTTGGAGACTTCTTGGCATCTTCGTGAATCAGTTTCTGCAGGTCGAATCCGGCATGACGAACAGCTCGAACGACTACATCCGTGCACACACCTTTCGACTTGTCGATGTCTCCTCCCGGGTACCCGATTCGGAAATATCCGACCGTATAAATTGAAGGAGATTTGAGTTGTAGCTTTGCTCCCTCAACGATCAACTGAGAAATATTGACGGTCGGCAGGAGGAGAAACATGTCTGAGACGGTACCTTGAAACGGATGACCTCCTACCTGAACCACTCCGATATTCGCGTTGGAACGCTCGCGCCCTTTGATCGTGGGCTCAGCTACCTAAGCCAGATGGTTGTGCATGGATTCGAGAGTTTTGAACTAACTTCTTGGGCTCACATAGGCGGGGTCAACATCGAAGAACTGGCGCCACAAGTCTTGGATCTCTTGGAAGGCAGAGCGATTATCAGCACGATTGGCATCTATGGGAACCCTCTCCAAGACGAGCAAACTGCAAAGGATTGGGCACGAATGATCAAAGCGGCAAAGCTGTATGGCGCAAGTGCGGTTTGCGGATTCGCCGGTGCCCTGGAGGATCGGCCCGTCGACGAGAGCATCGAGAAATTCAAGGAAGTCTTTACTCCCCTCGCACAACTTGCCTCCGATGAAGGTGTGAAGATCGCGTTTGAAAACTGTGACATGGGTGGCAACTGGGAGCGCCCAAAATGGAACATCGCACATAGCCCGAGAGCATGGGAGATGATGTTCAACGCCGTCGAAGGTGACACGCTAGGACTTGAATGGGAGCCATGCCACCAGATGGGATCATTTGTTGATCCGATGCCGCAGCTGAAAAAATGGGTAGATCGGGTGTACCACGTCCACGGTAAGGATGCGACGATGTACCACGATGTGATCGCCGAATTCGGCACTCGCTCGGGGCTCCCGGTCTGCCATCACCGAACCCCAGGGTTTGGCGACTCAAATTGGACGGATATTATTTCCATTCTTCGCCGTGGCGGCTTCGTGGGGGCCATCGATATCGAAGGCTGGCATGACCCCGTTTACTGCAACGAACTGGAAACAACCGGCCAAATCTATGGTTTGAATTACTTGAAGCAATGTCGGGGTGGTGTATTCGTTTCTAATCCAATTGCGTGATCATCTTCCGAAATGTGCCAAATATGTCGTATATTGATCCTATAAGGGGCAGGCCCGTTCGTTCGTCTGGGTGCCTGTGTTGATTTATGCTTAAGACAAGACTCCTCATCACTTCCCTCCTCACGGTTGCTGGCACTACCATCGTGTTTGCCCAGCAGGGTCAGAAGGTGGTTCCAGACCGCGTAATGGTCAAGTACAAGGCGAATTCTGACGCCGGCGTAGACGTCGCAACCTCTGTCCTCGGTGGGAAGGTTCTTGATCGACTCAGCGAGATCCGATGGCAAACGATTAAGTTGCCCGCGTCTGTTTCCGTCGACCGAGCGCTGAGCTACTACAAGGGCGTAGGATCGGTTGAATCGGTAGTGGCCGTTCCCTACCGGAAGCTGCACTACACTCCGAATGACCCGATGTACAACCAGCAGTACGGTCCACAAACCGTTAACTGCCCAACAGCCTGGGATTTCAACCTTGGTAGCCCACTCGTCAAGATTGCAATTATCGACACGGGTTGTGACTACAACCATCCCGACCTCGCAGGCAAGATCATCAAGGGTCCGAACGAGACCAACGGTGGCAACGATCCTATGGACGTCTACGGCCATGGTTCTCACTGTGCGGGTATTGCCGCGGCAAATACCAACAATGGAATTGGCGTCGCCGGTGCAGGATTCAACTGCTCAGTGCTCGCGATCAAGGTATTTGACGACAACGCCTCCACACAGGCCGACTGGATTGTGAAGGGCGAGTTGGCAGCGGTAACCGCCGGTGTCGACGTTATGAGCATGAGCTACGGCGGATATGGGTCATTCCAGCCGGAAGCAGATGCGCTTGCGCTCGCTGTCACCAGAGGAATCCTTCCGGTAGCTGCTGCCGGAAACGACAATACAAACCAGATGAGCTACCCTGGTGCCTATCCTAATGTGCTCTCGGTCGGAGCGTCCGATCGAAACGACGCAAAAGCCGGCTTTAGCAACTACGGAACGTGGGTTCGAGTTGCGGCGCCTGGCGTTCAAATCATGTCCACCCTTCCAGGCAATAAATACGAAGCTTGGGACGGCACCTCGATGGCATGCCCGCTCGTTGCAGGCTGCGCTGGCCTTCTGAAGTCATACTCACCAAGCTCGACCGGTGCAGAAATCAAGGCAGCCCTTGAAGACTCGGCAAAGCCACTTCCTGGCAACTGGGTTGTCAAGGGGCGAATTGACGTCAAAGCGGCGATGCTTAGACTGATTATCCCGGTGGACGTAATCGCCAACGGACAAAACCCTGCCTTGGTGCAAGGCTCAAGCGCAGTCGGCGGATCGGGCTCGGTCGCAAACAATGACGGCGTAACCTACGACATTCGCAGCATGGCGGTCGCTGGTCTCGGCGGCGTTGCTGCAGGTTCGGCCGATCTTTCGATCACCCGACCCGCGAGCAAGTACCTCAGCGGCAACCTGATCATCTCGGCGTCGGCTCAAGCCACATCCACTCTCAGTGTCTACCTCTGGAACTACAATTCGGGCGGCGGAGCGTGGGAGTTGCTCAAGTCGGTAAACGTCGGATCTGGTTCGACGACCGCGACGATCTCGCTTCCTTCGCTCACGAACTACCTCAAGAACAACACGACCAAGGTCTTGGTTCGATCAGTCCTTCCTGAGAGAATTTCGCGAGCAAGCTATGCGCTTAAAGTCGATCGAGTTGCACTCAGTGCAAAGTTCGATCCGCGCTAAGAGCTGAGTCCCAGCAAAAGCCCTCTGCTCCTTTCGGAGCGGAGGGCTTTTTTGCTTCCAAGGGGTACCCTTAGTAGCAGAATGAAGTTGCATGAGTATCAGTCGAAGGAGCTTCTCGCTCGCTTTGGCGTTCCTGTCCCTGCTGGCGAAGTCACCGACAACTACGACGAAGCCCTGAAGATCGCAACTGCGCTCGGCGGAAATGTGGTTGTCAAGGCCCAAGTTTTGATGGGGGGCCGAGGTAAAGCAGGCGGCGTAAAGCTCTTCACAGACCCTGCAACAGCTGCAGATTTTGCCAAGGATCTGATCGGCAAGCGACTTGTCAGCATTCAAAATCCCGCTGGAATGGTTGTTGAAAAGGTCTTGATCGCAGAGACCATCGACATCGCGAAGGAGTTCTATGTTGCTGTCCTTCTCGATCGAAACATTCAGCAAAACATTGTCATGATCAGCGCTGAGGGCGGCGTGGAAATCGAAGAGGTCGCCGAGCACAATCCGAACGCGATCGTTAAGATTCCGATTAATCCTGCATGGGGTCTCTGCGATTTCGAACTTCGAAAAGCAGTGAAGGACGCGAATATCCCCAAGGAAGCCCAGGGCCAAATGGTGGTTATGATCAAGAATTTGGTCAGGGCATACATTGACGCTGACGCGGATATGGTTGAGATCAACCCCTGCGCGCTCACCCCAGATGGCAAACTTATTGCCGCGGACGCGAAAGTCGCGATCGATGACAACGCTCTCTTCCGCCACAAGGATTACGAAGCAACTTCAAGCGACGCTGCCGAAGACCCGATTGAGGCCGAGGCCGTCAACAGAGGCATCGCCTACGTCAGCCTTGGTGGAGACATCGGGATCATGGGCAATGGAGCCGGGCTCGTCATGCAGTCTCTCGACGAAATCAGCGCAGCCGGTGGACGGCCTGCAAACTTCCTCGATGTCGGAGGCGGAGCTCAGGCCGAGCGCGTCAAGTCGTGCGTAGAGTTGATCTTGATGGATCCAAACATCAAGGGAATTCTGATCAACATCTTCGGCGGTATCACGCGAGTAGATGAGGTTGCGAAGGGGGTCCTCGCCGCGTTTAGCGAAATGGAAGTGACGATTCCTGTTGTCGCTCGAATTGAAGGCACGGCAGTAGAGGAAGGTCGAAAGATCCTCGAAGGCTCTCAGATCATCGCTGCGCCGACTGTTCAGGCAGCCGCTAAGACCATCGTCGAACTCGCATACGCATAGACGAACTTCAAATTAAACTCTGAGCTGAATGGGACACCTTGTCTCATTCAGCTCTTTTTTTGACCAAAATCTGTCGGCAGAAAACCGTTCGAACTCACCCCTAAGAATTGCCTGATATTGGCCGATAACACTGATAGGCCACATCAGGCTTCGGTGAAACGATGGCAGTGTTGGATTCAATCTTCAAAGGGGCAGACCATTTTCAGACCGCTCTGGGGCGTACTTCGACCCGACAGGCGATGCTCACCAATAACCTCGCGAACGTAAACGTGCCTGGTTTCAAGCGAAAGGATCAAGACTTCCACATTATCCTCGCAGGCGAGAACACCAAGGTCTCGCAGAACATGCAGAACGTGCGTGATCAGGTGGCTCAAC
>JBBRHU010000203.1:0-6324 GCA_038222255.1 Fimbriimonadales bacterium
GGCTTTTCAAGCGGTTTGCCGCGAACCTTGTCATTCTCGGAGGACGGGTGGTCACGATCGAAGAAGTGATCGCGCTCACCGGTTGCTGGCTCGACGAGGACGCGGCCCTATTGTTGCCAGCGATGCAATCTGCTGAAGACATTTGGCTCGCTCAGACCGGCATCACCCTCGCGACTCTCGCTGTTGCGGAAACAGGCACGGTGATCATTGCGAATAGGCCCTGTCGCCACCGCATGTCCAGCCTGCTCCCTCCGCGACATGTCGTGCTGCTCAGAGAATCGCAGCTCGTTGCGAGCCTAGAGGAAGCGTTCATGGATATTGAGAGCCGAACGACGGTGTTCATCACCGGAACCAGCCGAACTGCTGATATCGAAGGTGTGCTCGTGCGAGGTGTTCACGGACCTCGAGAACTCTGGGTTTGCCTTCTCCCTGAGGTTTAATTCTGACCATGTCTCAGATCGTCGAACGACCGGGCGGAATTGTGCTCGAAGAAATCCTTGAGGAGTCGGTTGGAGCCTTTGGGAACACGCTGTATCTTATCGGTATGGGGCCGGATAAATATGCGGCCAATAATGTTACACTTCCCGATGGACAGAACGTAAATGGGCTTGCAACGTTCCCAAGTCCCGATGATGCGACTACTTACATGGCGCTACTCGCCGGGCTCTCGGGAGAAATTGTTAAAAAGAGCTTCGAGGAGGCACGAGAAATTGCCAAGTCAAAGCCGTCACTGATCTGCATGCTCTTCTTTGTGGATGGCAAGATCGTTGATGTTCATTACGTTAAGTAGTCCGAAGTTAGGACTCAGCATGAAATCTCGAGCATTTACACTCATCGAACTCCTCGTGGTAATCGCCATCATCGCGATCTTGGCCGCGATCCTTTTCCCAGTATTTGCTCAGGCCAAAGAAGCGGCAAAGAAGACGCAAGCCCTCGCACAGATGAAGCAGTTGGCCACGGGTGTTGTGCTCTACGCAACAGACGCGGATGACTTTTTTGTTCCATCCGCCAACCGAATTCCAGTTGGCGACCCCATCATTTGGGCTCCGCTTGTGAATGTGTACGTCAAGAACACTCAGATCTTCGTCGCTCCAGGTTCCGACGGCACATTTGCAGCAGATTGGAACACGCGACGTAATCAGAATATTGGCTACACGGAGGCTACAGGTTACGATCCGAACTCTACGGCTGTTCCAGGTGGCCTTGTTCCTGCTGGAAACGAAGGTTTTTCGAGCGTCGTTAACTTCTCCCAGGCGGAGGAGTCTTCCAGAGTTGGGCTGTTTGCAACAACTCCGAATAGCGTTGCAGGAAAGGAGAGAGGTTACGTCTTTAACCCCTATAACGGTCCGAACTCTCCGGATGGCATCCAGACGAAGGGGCTCCCGCTCATCTCGGATGTGAACATTTGTCTGACTTCCCCGCTCGCGGCGTCTGCGCTCAAGCCGATTCATGCTCGATACGGCTCGACAGGAAGGGGCGAGGGTTCCAGCCCGATCATCTTTGCCGACGGCCATGCGAAGTCGATGACCGCCAACGCAATGAATGGTTTCGGCAACGTTATTTGGCGATTCCGCTAGTTCAAGCTAGCCGCTAACGAAGGGGTTGACTTGTGCGGTCGGCCCCTTTTGCTTTTTCAGGGGATTCAAACCCCGAAGCTGCCCCCGGAATTCCTGATCAAATGCCGACATCAGTGGCTTCGTTTCCCTCGGTTTGACCGACTTCGATGAAATGGTCTGCGCTAAGAAGCGGAACTGAGCGGGTGACAAATCAGAAATCTGCATTTGGCTCGTGTCGCCGTTAGACTTCTTCACCCAGACGGCACCCGGGCCAGCGCCCCAGACTTCAAGGTTCCCAATAGAAGGTCCAACGGGAACCGAGACTTTAATGGGGTTGGATGGGTTCGTCGCGGCCAAACCAGCGTCCACAATCGTCCGCATCTGCTGGAGAAGTGAGATATGCCTCATCAGGGCATCGATGTTCGGCATCTCCTTCGCAATACTAGAATTCTTTATCGCCTTGGCATACCCGTCGAAATCGTATTTGCTCACAAACGACCGCTTAAGCCTTCCTATTTCCTTCATCGCCGGGAGACGTGAAAGCATCATGGAGTCACCCGTATCGAATCCAGGCTCAACATTTGAACCTGTCATGGGAAGGTCTTCGTCGAGCTTTTTCTCGGGCGGCTTCTTTTCGTCCTTGGCAACCGCAGGAACGCCGATTGCCGGGGCTTGAATCACAGGTTTGGAAGGCGTCGAGGGCACACGAGCGTCTGCTAGAAGGTTCACCTTTGATTCTGCTTTCTGGCCAGGGTCAGTGCCCTTGTTTGTTGCAGGGGCTGGCAAGTAGCGGTCTCGGTACACGACCGGCATTTCGCGGATGATCTCTTTAGGAGGAAGTGCTGGAGCATTCTTCTTTAAGGCAAAGACTGCTGTGGCGCTGAGAATGCTCACGCCCACAAAGCCTAGGCCGATCGTCGTGCCGAGGTTTCGTCCGTACGAAGCGGATCGGGCGAAGGCTTTCCGATTCTTTGCAGCGCTACCGGGGCCGATCTGAAATATTTCGGTGCGCTCAGGGATGTTCTTCAGCTGGACCTTGCCTAACGAAATCGGCTGAATGCTCAGTCGGCTTTTGACAATTTCTAGGATTGTCTTCGAAAGAATGATGCCGCCGGGGGCAGCTTGTTCCTGGAGCCTAGCCGCCAAGTTGACACCGTCACCGTGAGCATCGTTCGCGTCGAGAACAATATCGCAAAGGTGCACACCCATGCGGTGCTTAAACTTTTCGTCTGGCCGCGAGGCAAATTGAGTTTGGATATCCAGTGCGGAGTCCACGGCATCCCAGGCACTGTCGAACTTGATGAGGAGTCCGTCACCGGTCGACTTCAGGACGACTCCGTTTCGGAGTTCAACTGACGCCCGCATAATCGCAAAATCGCTTTGGAGCTCTCGCAGGGCGGTTTCTTCATCGACCCCAGCGCGAGCGCTGAAGCCGACGGCGTCAGTGATCACGATTGCAGCAAGTATCCGTTGTGCCATAGCTGTTCTTCCTTGAGATCCCTCCCGTATTCAACCAGACGAACGCGAAAGGTAGAAGTTCAGCGAGGTTAGTCGTTGTCGGACTTCCGTCGGTTTACTACGCGTGGTCGAGGGGAATTTGCTCCCTTGATCGAGCCCCAAAGGATATCGTTCAACTCAACATCCGAAATCGACTCCTCTTGGAACCTGTTGATGAGACGCGCGCTGTCTCCAGCTCGGTAAGCCAACGGGGTATTGATCTCGGTCGCAATCGCCTTAGACGGCATGATTGCGGTAAACGGGCTCGCGTTGGAAGCCGACTTACCGAAAACGTTTATCGGTCGAGCAAATCCGTCGTAGGCGTTCAAAGGATCTGTTCCCAGGATCAGACCAATCGTCCGCAACATGCTGCAGGTGTTGTAGAACGCACTGTGCTTAGTTCCTTTCTCGATGAAGGGTGAGATGACAAGGGCAAGGCTGCGGTGGCAATCGACATGATCGTAACCAGCCTGAGCGTCGTCTTCTACCACGCAGATGACGGTGTCTTTCCAGAATTTGCTCTTGCTTAGTGCATCTACAACTGAGCCAACTGCGTAGTCGTTGTCTGCGACCATGGCTCTTGCTGAGAACTGTCCGGCGGCACTGCCTGAAGTATGGTCGCGAGGCAGCCTTAGCATCGAGAGTGCAGGCAATTCACCTTTCTTTTCGAAAGCGTCGAACTCACGCTTCCACTCTGCGAATCGACTTGTCGCACCAAACTGCCCGTAGGATTTGATCTGCTTTTCTGCGGAAACACCGTACCTGACCCAGAGGTCAGAGTCAGCGTAATTGAGGTCGTAATTGCGGAAGTTGATGTCGGTGCTGCCGGCCAAAGCCTTTTTCATCGCTCCGTTGAGTTTGTCTTTCTTCGCATCGGACTTGGCACCGAGCTCCTCTACGTCGCCAACGAGCATGCCGTAATTTCTAACGGTGCGCCCTTTCCGCTGCACACTCTCCCAAATGTAACCACCTGGACCACGGGCGATGTCGGGCACTCCACTGTAGTCGGGATTGATCCCGCCATTTTGGCCTTCTGTGTCGTAACCCTGCCGACGACGGGAGTAATTGTTGAAGGCGTTTCGTTCGACATACTCGTTCGCAAACGCTTGTGTCGACCACGCCCAGCCGTCGTAACTGACTTCCGCACACACGTGAAAGTTGTCGAGGAGGACAAATCTCTCCGCTAGCGCATGCTGGTTTGGAGTCACCTCTCGAGGAAAGAGGGTAAGGCTCGCATCGCCGTTCCCAGTCGAAATATCACCGAAGACTTGGTCGTAAGTTCGGTTCTCTTTGACAATGTAAATGACGTGCTTGATGCCTGGGTTGATAAAGTTCTTCTCCCAGTCGGCTTTAACCATGGGGTTGAAGTGATTCAGCGCAAGTACGGATTCGGTCATCGACTCAAGCTTAGGAGCGATTTGAGCGAGCGGCAGATACTCCGTGGTGCCCTCAATAATGTTTGGTCCATATTGACCGAGTTTTCCGACCGGCTTTCCGTTCGGATTTCGGGCCACGCTCCCCTTTGCATTCGAAACAATTAGCCCCTTTCCCGCTGCATCGTATTGCACCGACGTTGGGTACCACCCGGTCGGCATGTAGCCTACCAACGCCCCCGCAGCCAGGTCAACAACCGCGACAGCGTTCATGTCAGCAAGCGCGACGTAGGCAGTTCCCTTTCCATCGTGCGTGACGCCCATCGGGGTCGCGGCAGGAAGTACGCCAACCTCAGCCGGACGAAGCAAAACAGTTTTCTCGACTCCGAGGTCCGATTTTCTGAGAATCGTCAGCGTGTCGCTCTCGGCGTTGACCACAAGAACTCGGTCGCCGGCAATCGTAAAATTGACCGGCTTTGTGCCTGTTGAGATACTCTTCTGCACACCGGCTGAGGTGAGCACTTCCACAACGGAATCTCGCTCTGAACCGACAAGAATCTGATCGCCGACTGTGCAAAGTGCGTAGGGGTAGCCAGAGACTATGTGTGTCTTCACCACTGCTCCGGTCGCAAGGTCAACTTCCACCACACCACCTTTGAGCTTGTTCGCAGGATCCGCTCCATTGATCGCTGCGAAGAGATGGCCGCTTAGCACCGCAATGCCAGCTATGGGAGCTTTGAAGGGGGCTGCTGCTTCGCTGAAGTCAATATCTGCGCCTGCGCTAACTAGCTTCCCTTCCGCGTCCAATTTGAACTGGCTGACCTTCGTTTCCACGCCCCGGGAGACCAGCAATACGTCTCCATTCCAACAGAGTCCAAAGTAAATCGATTCGGTTTTGCGCGCGACCGCTTTGTTGAACGGCTTCGCGTCGGTGAGCTTTTTGTCGCTAAGACGAATCACGGAGAGCTGCTCACGGTAACCGCTGTTGGTGATGATTGCAAACTTGCCGTCTGGGCTAAGCGTCGATGCGCAGGGAAAACTTCCGACGGGAACCGTCGTCTCGCTCATCGCCTTGAGGAGCTTCCCCGTCGGAGTGTTGACCTGCTCCTGGGTCTGAACGACCTTCGCCCCTGCAACTGTAACGACACCGACGCCCAAACCTATGAGGGCCACACCGAAGGGAGACACGCGAAGCATGATTTACTTTACTTACAATTAGTTAAGGATTAATCCCTTGTTCTTTGGCAAGCAGGGCGGCTTCTGTTCGGTCGTTCACGTGTAGCTTCCTCAGGATTGCGCCGACATGGGTTTTGACTGTCTTCTCCGCTAAATAGAGCTTCTCCGCGATTTGCGAATTCTTCATTCCCAACGAAAGGCATTCCAAAACCTCTATCTCACGCCGACTGAGTTCGGAGAAAAGTTTCCGATTGTGAATCGCGCTTGCTGATAGTCGCTTGAACTCCTGCATCACACGATGAACGAGACTTGGGCTCAGCACTCCTTCACCCGCATACGCAGCGCGGATCGCGGCGGCGATGGTCTCCGACGAGTCGTCCTTCAGAACGTAGCCAAGCGCGCCTGACTTGATTGCCTGGAACACACGCTCGTCATCTCCGAACTTGGAAAGGACGACGACTCGACAAGCGGGCAACTTGACATGTAGCTCTTGAATCAGCGTGATCCCGTCCATCAATGGCATTTGGATGTCGGTCAACACCACATCTGGATTCAAGACCATCGCCTCGTTCAGCGCTTGCTGGCCGTGCGGGACTTCCGAAACTACGGCGATGTCTTCCTCAAGCCGAAGGAGTTCCCCGAGTGTCCGGCGAAATACCGAATCATCTTCCGCGATCAGAAGTCTAATCTTGCTCATGGCTTCACTGGGATCTTAGCTCGAA
>JBBRHU010000204.1:0-6318 GCA_038222255.1 Fimbriimonadales bacterium
CGACCTTCCGTGGGAGTTGGCGAAAGACCGAGACAGGCTGGCAACTTTTCCAAGAATCCGAGCGAACCGCGATGGTCACTGCTCACAAGAAAGCCGAGAAGGAGCGGAGATCCAAGTTCTTACAGTCGTCTCTCGAAAAGCTCTCGAAAGAATCTGGCTCGTTTCTCGGGCCGTTCCTGAAGCATCGGGGTAAGCGGCTAGCCGATGAATTGTTAGGGGGCAACATTCTCTTTGGAAGTTCAATCGCCCGGCCTGGAGCAATTCCGATAGATGCTTCGTTGGCCGCAAAAATTAGTTCAGGGGCTGAAGAAATCGACCTTGCGCTCTGGTACGACTTTGTCTCAGACGGCCCTGTCTTTCACGTGAGCAGCTTTCCAGAAGGACCCACTTCCCTTGTCCCTATCAATCTCAACAAAAGTGGTAGTCCAGCGGCCCCGCAAACTCCACTAGCCAATGAGATCGTTGGATGGCAGGATGTGGCGAAGCCCGAGGGCGCTTTCCGCAAAGTGGAGCCTCCTGTCTCGCGCTACTACCAAGACGAGCGGTCCGAGGCGGATCTATTTCGATTTATCCACCAAGCATCGGGGAAGCCGATTCTGGCGTGGGGAACGCGGCGAGCCGTGCGGACCAATATCTTCGAAACGACATCACTGGGCTCAGCCCTGAATCTGCTCAAACTCCAGAACGGAAATTCTTTCCGAACTGTTGGCAATATCCTTTGCCTCCGACCTAGCGAATTCTGGAATCTTGCCGAGCTCGAGCCTGATGAAGACCTCTTAACAAAGCTAGAGTCGAGCCAGGTCGGAGCTTGGGACACTGTTCAAAAGTTCCTAAAGGGGCACAGCGGCAACCAACTTCGAGCCTTGGGGACGCGAATGATGGTCTCAACCCGAGACCTTCACTGGCTGGCGGCGGCACTCCCTGCCTGGCAATTTGTTGCAACTCTCAGCTCCGCCGAACTTCGAGACGCGAGCGAAGGCAAGATCATTCGATACTCGCAGCTTTCGTCAAGCTCAAAGGCGGCTTGGAAGGATGCGATGGTGCGGGTGCTTGCCGATGGCTCACTTCCGATCAGCTATATCTTTCGGAGCATCGACTACATTTCAACTTTTCCAAACCCGCGACTCGTTGGCTTTCTGATGTTGCCGGGAACGAGGTTGAAAGACGAGCAAGGAAATCTCCTTGGCCCGGCATCTACTGCAAATAGGTCAAGCAGAGAGAAGTACGGGCGAGGTTCAGATTGCCTTTCGTTATTCTTCGGAATCCAAAATGAAACGAGGATCCGTTACGATTCGTCAAATCCGCTTGCTGCCGTAGGATTAAAGGGTTACAATGCAAACTCAAATGATCTTTTCCGCTGCGCTGACGATTATTAGTTTTGGAACACAGGCAACGGATTTCCCGGATGTGCCGGTCTCTTTGGAAATCCCAGAATCCACGCTCTCGGATAGCCTCGCCGCTCTGAGTTCCAAACTGGCGCTGAAGCTGGAAATTAGCGCGGACCTCGCGAACCTCCCGAGCACCATCTACGCAACAAAGGTTCCCTCTGCGAAATTGCTGAATGCAATCTCTGACACCTACTATGCTTCGTGGCGGAGGACAAAATCTGGCTGGATCCTTGAGCGAACTTCCGATCAGCGGTCAAAAATCAAGAGCCAGCTCGCACTTGAACGAAAAGAGCTTGCTGAGAAATGGGTCCGAACTCTGAGCCCCCGAGTGAACGGGGCTTTCCCTGGTTCGTGGCCAGCATTCTCGGTTCCCGAGCCATTGACCGGAACTCCTCACACATTCTGGAATCCTTCTTGGCCGCGAATGGACCTTCAATGGTGGACCTGTTGATTTCAAACGGCTACGTCATCGCAACCAGCTTTGCAGTGTCCAACACCTTTCCGCTGGGGCGAGCGAGCTTTACCAACAAGCCGCCACCACCTGGAGAGACCTTTTGCGGGGCTCTGATGGTCGGCTACCAGAGCAGCCGAGACATGATCAACGTTTATGCAACCTACGCTAGCAAACAGGCTGACAGCGGCAGGACCTCTAGTGTATATGACTCCGTGACGCAGAACAACCGAATCACAATTCCAGCGAGGAAGCCCAGCCCGCTAGAGAAGGCAGCTCAGGAATGGTCATCGAAGGAGAATGGAGGTCAAGAATTGGAGGTCTCAGCAACTAAATCATCCGTTAAGCAACTGGAGGGTTCCACGCGCACAGAATCAGCTGAGCTTGACCGTCTGTCGAGTGCGTATGACCGCCCCATCGTGGCGTGGTCAACTCGAAAGCAAATCTACAGTGGGACCCTAATACAGAGCTCTCTAGGAAAAGCTTTGCAACACCTTGCACTCTACGCTCAAGCAAGTTGGAGGACGAACTCAGGCGTTGTCTGCGTCCGGCCACTTCAATTTTGGTCTGCGCAAGTGTTCGCGCCACCTATAAAACCCCTCCTGGAATTAGAGAAGGTCAAGTCACCAAAACTTGAGGATTACTTGCGCTTTTTTGAAAGTGCGTCTGTTGACCAAATTGACGCCCTGAGTACAAGCCGGTGGGCCACGTCCCTCAACTTTGAAAGATTCAAAAGTACGCCGATTGGTTGGAAGTTCCTTTCCATGTTTTCTGAGAAACAACGACAGCGGTTACTGGCCGGAGAATTCCTCGACTACAGCTCACTCTCAACCCAACTTCGTATGGCATGCGACCAGTTGTACGCCGGTGCTCACAAGTACGGGGCGGAGTATGAGCCTTCCACTCTCGGGGCACTTGAAGGGGGTCTGCTCGCGATCAATCCAGTTCGGCTTGGAGTCGAGCTCACGCCGTATGCGGTGGTGAGGGGCGACATTCTGGGCAGAGCAGAAAATGTGGCTGGACGTTACCTGAAGGTTGGATGTCGGCAAAAGGGCGGAGTTCAAATACCGCTGAACTACCCCTTCAGTGGGTGATTAGGGCTTCATATTGTTGGCGAATAGCTATGGGTAGGCGAGCTTATGGAGTAACTCATCCCAGTCGGCTGGCGTCCGCCACCAATGACGTGGCCCAATTTTTATGTCAATATTCTCGCTGCTCGCGCGAGGATTTGAAATCGAGTCAGTCTTCCCGATGCGGAGATCATCAGGAAGACTAACTATTCGTTTACCGAATTACTTCGACATCAGAACCTTGTCGATGACGTGAATCACGCCGTTGGACTGATAGACATCGTAGGTCGGAATGTTCGCGCTGTTGCCCGACTCGTCGGTGACGATGATGTTGGAAGGACCGTTCATGCTGAGCCAGATCGAATGCCCGGCAACCGTCTTGAGCATCGCTTTGCCACCGCTCATTTTGATCCGGCGCTTCATCTCTGCGCTATCGATTCGTCCAGCGACCACATGGTAGGTCAGAATCTTCGTGAGCGTGGGCTTGTTCTCTTCTTTGAGAAGCATTTCGACGGTTCCCTCTCGCAGAGCCGCAAAAGCGCTATTGACGGGAGCAAAAACCGTGAACGGCCCCTTGCTCATCAGCGTGTCAACGAGGCCAGCTGCCTTAACGGCTGCGACGAGCGTCGTGTGATCCTTGGAGTTGACAGCGTTTTCGACGATGTTCTTCATCTTGAACATCGACATCCCGCCAACGGTGACGGTGCCCTCCATCTTCATATCTTGGCTGAGGGGGGCTGCGAGCGAGGCGATGGCGAGACCGGCGATCAATGTTGAAGTCACGAATTTGTTCATGGTGTTTTCCTGATGCGAGGAATTTCTCGCTTACAGGAAGATTAAGGAGCTGTAAGATGACCGCCTTCTGACCCCGGGATGAACGTTCGCTGAATCAACGCAATTATTTAAAGCCCGAGCCGCATTCGACAATTCAGAAGAATCTCTCGCTCCCACACTGGCCGCTCGGCGGACATAGGATGAGTCTTCGATGTCGGAATCTTGCCCAGCAAGTGGAGAAATGTCGCCGCTGAGTGTTTGTACGCTGGCACAGGTGCGCGGAAAGCAACGTTGCCCAGATACTGAAGTGCGTCAGCCAAAGCGTAATATCTGGGGTCTCCGCTTGCCCAAAGCGCATCGCGCTCCGCAAATTTTGCTGGCGAAAAAGTAGCAAGGCCCAGCAGGTAGTCGCTACCGTATTCAATCATATCGATGCCAAGATCGTTGCCGGTTAGCACCTTGAACTCCGGCCTAAGCCTGTTCCTCATCTCTAGTCTTCGAAGCTCCACAACCCTGTCAAGCGACGAATGCTTTGCGCCCTTCATCTCCGGGATGTCAAGTATTCTTTCGAAGACCTCCTCTGACCAGATGTCCCCATTCGGTGCAAACATCCGACCCAGTTCAAAGCCGTAGACCATCTCACAGCCAGCGCAAATCTCACTGTATAGACCCGCCAATTCGAAAGGCGAAAGCCCGTGCATGCGGATAGATTGGAAAATGATCGGCGTCCCGCCGTAGCTGGCAAGAGTCTCGATTTGTTTCCGGTAGAGAGCCACGGTTCCTCCCTCCTGACGCTCGATATATGCACCAGCGACAAACATGCGCCCTTTCGCTGCCGCTTGCGCGAGCTTAAGAACGGCAATCTTCTCGTCTTCCGTGAGAAGGTTCACATACCCCGTGTCCATGTTGACGGCGGGGGTCAAGCCAGCTTCAAAAATTTCTTCGAGTTGTTGGACATACGTAGTCTCGGCGATCGACCCATCTGCCTCGAATGGAAGCAAAGCTGCGGCCATCCCGGTGATGCTGCGCCCTGGTTGTTTCTGGAGAATCAGATCACTGATCGTCACAGGCCCACCCCCAATGATGGGACATCTAGCCAGCGACGCTCGGCCCAACTCAGGAGTCCCGCTTCAGCAAGTTGAACGCCTTTGGCTCCGGCATAGAGAGTCCAAGGAAATGGCTCGTCGAGGACCACGTGCTTCAGAAACAGTTCCCACTGAGTCTTGAACGCATTGTCATAGGGGCGGTTCTCAGGAACGAGTTGCCAACCTTCAAAGTAGTTCAAGCTACTCGGAACGTCTGGATTCCAAACCGGCCGTGGGGTGACGTTTTGGTGTTGCACGCGACATTCGCGAAGACCGGCGACCGCCGAACCTTCGGTTCCGTCCACTTGAATCGTGAGCAGGTCGTCCCTCCTCACCCGGACACACCAAGAAGAGTTGAACTGAGCAACGATACCGCCTTCGAGTTCAAAAGTTGCGTAGGCCGCGTCGTCCGCAGTGCAAGCGTACGGCGTTGACTTTTCATCCCATCGCTTTGGAAGGTGAGTTGCGCCAATGCAGCTCACCGCCCTAACTTCCCCAAAAATGTTGTCTAACACGTAACGCCAGTGGCATAACATGTCGACCATGATTCCGCCGTCATCCTCTTTCCGATAGTTCCAACTGGGCCGCTGGAGCTGTTGCCCGTCTCCACCTTCGGCTGGGTCTCCTCCTGTGAACACCCAGTAGCCAAATTCGCCGCGCACCGAGAGGATCCTGCCAAAAAATCCGGTATCGACCAGGTGCTTCAACTTGAGCATTCCAGGCAACCAGAGCTTGTCTTGCACAACGCCGTGCTTCACACCCGCGTTGTCGGCAGTTTGTGCAAGTTCGAGCGCGGACTCCAATGATGGGGCTGACGGCTTCTCGCAGTAGACATGTTTGCCTGCGGCGATCGCCTTGAGCACTCCAACAGGCCGTTGACCGGTGAGGGTCGCGTCAAAGTAGATCTCGACCTTAGGGTCGGCAAGGACGGCATCGAGATCTGTTGACCACTCGACCCCTCCGACGAGGTTTGCGAGTTCGGTCAGTTTGTTCGCGTTCCTTCCGATCAGAACGGGTTCAGGCATGATGATCAGGTCATCTCCAGTACGTAGCCCCCCTTCCTTACGAATCGCCATGATTGATCGGATCAGGTGCTGGTTCTTTCCCATCCGACCAGTGACGCCGTTCATTGCGATCCGGACGGTGCTGATATTCAAACTTCCTCCGAAGTTCGAAACTCGGTCGAAACGTGCTGCGCGTGCGCACCGGCTGGCAACTCTGGGGCATCTTGTCCAGCGATGGGCAAGGTACCAGCGAGTTCTTGTCGCCAATGGGCAACGTCTCCTGCCGGTCCAAATGCGTAAATCATCCTCGCCGAGCCTTCGCCCAGATTGGTGAGCTGATGGAAAACGTTCGAAGGAATGTAGACTGCCTGGCCCGCCATCAAAGTTGACTTTTCCTCGCCAAGGCAAAGCTCCGCTTCTCCTTCTAGCAGCAAATAGACTTCCTCTTGCTCGTGGTTATGCCAAGGCACTTGCCCGCCTTTGGGGTCAAGCACAACCATCCCCATGCAAAAGCTCGATGCTTGTATCGCGGAGAGACCTCCGACT
>JBBRHU010000205.1:0-6296 GCA_038222255.1 Fimbriimonadales bacterium
GGATCCATTGCCACATTCAAGCCCACGTGCTTCATCGAAACCAGCGCAAGCTTTCCGGCAGAGGACATGCCAAGGGCCTCTTCGTAAGCGACCTTTTCGTTTGCCGACCAGCGAGACCAGTCCGACGGCGCGACGATTTGAATGGTCTCAAGGATTTCGGTTGCTGGAGTTCCGGGGTAGGAAAAGGCACCAGCAATCGAGATCGTAGTTCTCCATGTCATGATTTTCACTCACACATGCGCAAAAACGCCGCAGCCTACTGGCTGCGGCGCTCAGGTGAGGATTACTTCGTTAGCAGAGATTTATGCTTTGTCGGCAAAGTTGCGACGAGCGCGATCATTGCCCAAGACGTCGCATTGAACGAGGAGTACTGCGACTCTCCGTGGGGGAATCCGGCGTTAAAGAAGTTGTTAGCAGGATTTGCTCGCTTGTTCGCGAACCAAGAACCATCTGGATCTTGAGTTCGAATCAGAAAGTCGAGCCCCCGTTTGTACACCGAATCCGATGTCGGAACTCCGCCACCGGTATTGAGGGAGTAAAGAGCTTGGCCAGTGGCGTAAGCGTCGCTGTTCATCGTGGGCAACTGCGCCCAGCCTCCGTCGGAATGTTGGTCTGCTCGGACTTCGGCCATCGCTGATTTGATCTGCGGCGTGGATGCACCTGCCCACTTTAGGCCAAGGAGTCGGAAAGTCCGGTCCTCGCTCGTTTTTGCTGGAGTTTTAGCTAGCCATGCTCTTGCCCGTCGGATTCGGTCTGCGATATCTGCCTGTTGAGACTTCGGTCCATAAATCATTAGTGACTTCACCGCAAGCGCTGTTGTGCTGAAGAAGCTAGATTGCATCGGCACGCGAGGGGCGGAGAATGTCCAGCTACCATCCTTAGATTGTTGCCGTGCAAGGACCATTGCCATCGCCTCACTGGCCCTATCTGGCTTCTGCTCCGCTGCTGCCATTCCGGTCAAGAACCATGGGTAGGTCGATCCGATCTCGTTGATCTCGATCAGTGGGACCTGCTTCATTACCTCTGGGCTCTTCAGAGCTCCTTGGTGGAGTGGCAACATCGCGTTGACTGCACCAGCGACTCGGGCCTTTTGCAATTGCTTCAGCTTCGGACTTACCGAAAGTCCATGACTCTGACCGAGCCCGAGGGCGATCCGACCAAGCCCCTCGTGGTGGCATGAGATACAATTCACGTTCTGTGAGAACTTGAGCATCGAGCTTTGAAGCACCGAAAGGCTTGCCTCGGCGGCTGCACGGGCAGACTGTGCCTTCGTATTCGGGGCAACTCTGCTCCCCAGGACAGCGGTGGTCTTCGTATATCTACGCGAAGCCGCGTAAAAGCTAGCAACCTT
Source organism: Fimbriimonadales bacterium (assembly GCA_038222255.1). GTDB lineage: Bacteria > Armatimonadota > Fimbriimonadia > Fimbriimonadales > Fimbriimonadaceae > Fimbriimonas. Next base: position 1,352 of record JBBRHU010000205.1, read on the forward strand.
TCCTAAGGAGTCGGAGAGCTTCGGATCAGCACCCCCTTCCACAAGTGCGCGGGCAACTTCTGGGAAGTCGCCATAACGGCAGGCCAAGTTCAGAGCAGTACGCCCCTTTCCGTCCTTTGCGTTTGGGTTGGCTCCATTTGCCAAGAGGAGCTTGACTATGCGGGCATTCCCAGTAACAGCTGCACCCATGAGAGGGGTTTGGCCATCGGAGTCAGCGGTGTTCACTTTCGCGCCAGCCTCGATTAAGATGCTGCAAACCTTCTCGTTGCCACCCCTCGCCGCCAGGCTCAGCGCCGAGGTTCCAAATTCGTTTTGGTCGTTAGGGTTCCCTTGTCGCTTCAACAGGGCCTCAACAATTGGCGGGACGCCGGTGTTGGCGGCGATCATAAGTGCAGTCATTCCGTCGTCCCTTGTGGCCTTCGGATTTGCGCCTAGCTCCAGTAGCTGCATCACGCCAGGAACGTTTCCACTCGCCGCAGCAAAGAGCAAAGGCGTCCCATAGTTGCTCTCAGCGTCCGGTTTTGCTCCGGCGTCGAGGAGAGCCTGGACAATCTCGGGCTGGTGCGAGGCCACCGCAATGTAAATCGGTGTAAATTCCAGACCGTTGCGTGCGTTCGCGTCTGCACCTTTCTTAAGGAGGGCCTGAACTTGACGGAGATCGCGATGGTCGATCGCCAAGAAGAGGTCTTGCCCGAGCTTCCCTTTAGCCGGAGAGGGAGGGTCGGTGGACCTCCGAGTAGTCGGCTTCTGAGATGGGCTTACCGAAAAGCTCGCTGCTGTAAAGCCAGCTGCGGTGGCGACGGCGAATATGCCGATTGATAGAGCGATGGAGTTAAGCCATTTGCTTCGAATTGAAGTTGTTTGGAGTGTATACATTTGCTAGAGTGTCTTGTACCCGGTTTCTCAGCGCTGGTGACACAAACGTAGAGTGTAACTCCTAGTCAATCGACTAGATTGCTTTCGGCCGAGACGTGATTAGGCATGTTCCTGAGGCTTAGTGCCGATTGGGAACGCGGGAATGGCTGATGATGGATGCTCAGTATGTGTTCAATGTCGGTGAACTAGATTCAATTGCTGCTCTCTTGATTCCAACGGAGGATTGCGCGCGTCGGTTCTTCGTAGCAAACCATGGGCTACGAAAACTTGAGACCCTAGTTTGTTCAGCTAATGGTAGATCCCCTCTACGAGATCAATCCGAATGATCGGTTAGCTGTCAAGAAATAGTCATTACCAGCAATCATTGTGAGATAGAGTTGGCCAAACATTGCCGACTTTCAGAGCAAGCAATTGGCAGTCTCGAGCACAGGACATATGCGGATGAGATCTGCTTCAACCTGAACCTCAGGAGCGGTCCGAGCTTGCATGTCTAGCGGATCACTCCTCACCGCTTCTTCCCATCGAAACGATGGTCGCACTTTCACTAGACATTCCGAGTGTCATAAGAAAGGTGGACGCGGGAATGCCCCACGATTCCCCGCGGACTTCGTCGGCATACTAACGATATGATCCAGCGCGATTCTGATGCTCTGCGTTACCACGAGGAAGGCCGACCGGGCAAGCTTGAGGTCGTTCCGACGAAACCGTGCGTAACTGCGCGAGATCTTTCTCTGGCCTATTCCCCCGGCGTGGCTGAGCCTTGCCTTGCAATCGAAGCCGAACCTGCACTCGCTTATCGCTACACCAACAAAGGCAATTTGGTCGCGGTCATTTCGAACGGAACCGCAGTCCTCGGCCTAGGCGCGATTGGGGCGTTAGCAGGCAAGCCGGTCATGGAGGGGAAGGCTGTCCTCTTCAAACGGTTTGCGCAGATTGACGTCTTTGATATTGAACTCGACACCACGGATACGGCGGCAATCATTCAGGCCTGCCAGCTTATGGAGCCGACGTTTGGAGGCATCAACCTTGAAGACATCAAGGCGCCAGAATGCTTCGAAGTCGAGGAAACCCTTAAGCGGACGATGTCGATTCCGGTGTTTCACGACGACCAACACGGAACGGCGGTGATCTCGGGCGCGGCGATCATCAATGCTCTCCGGCTGAATGGAAAGCGGCTTGAGGAAATCAGGGTGGTCGTGAATGGCGCAGGGGCTTCTGCGATCGCGTGTACACGCTTCTATGAAGCAATGGGTGTTCCCCGCGCGCACATTCTGATGGTCGATTCGAAGGGCGTGATCTATGCCGGGCGCACCGTCGGAATGAACAAATATAAGGAGCACTTTGCGCAAGACACGCCTTTGCGAACTTTAGCCGAGGCCCTCGTCGGAGCCGACGTATTCCTTGGTTGTTCAACTAAAGGCGCGGTCACCGGCGAGATGCTCCAGGTCATGGCTAAGGATCCAATCATCTTCGCCCTCGCGAACCCAGATCCGGAGATCGACTACAACGAAGCCAAGGCTGCTCGGCCCGATGCGATTGTCGCTACGGGTCGAAGCGACTACCCGAACCAAGTGAACAACGTGCTTGGGTTCCCTTACATCTTCCGAGGGGCACTCGACGTACGTGCCACGGGCATCAATGAGGAGATGAAGATTGCCGCTGCCAATGCACTTGCCACTCTCGCAAGAGAGCCGGTTCCGCAGGAGGTCAGTGCTGCATACGCCGGCCAGCAGTTTGAGTTTGGGCCTGACTATATCATTCCGAAACCATTCGATCCTCGTCTGCTCGAAGTCGTTTCGGTCGCAGTCGCGAAGGCAGCTTGCGAAACCGGACTTGCGCTTGAACCAATCCAAGATTGGGCTGCCTACGCCGCGCGACTTTCAGCGATGACAAGCAGCAGCGAAATCGTGATGCAACGAGTTCGAAACGTCGCTCGAGCAAATCCAAAGCGGATCGTCTTTGCGGATGGCGAGTGCCCGAGGATTCTGGAAGCATGTAGGCTCATCGTTCAAGAAGAGATCGGCCATCCCGTGCTCCTCGGTCGCGAGGAGGTCATTTCAGAGCGTGCAAGCCATCTAAGGCTTGACGCCTCAAGCTACGAAGTGATCGATCCCACCACTTCTCCCGATCGCGAGAGGTTCTCGGCCGAACTCTTCCGGCTCGGTTCGAGAGATGGATTTACACCGCAAAAGGCAGACAACCTTATCAATTCACCCAGCCGATTTGGTGCGATGATGGTGCGTCTCGGAGCCGCCGACGCGCTGATTGCGGGAGCCGAGAGCGCAATTTCTGACTCGATTCGTACGCTTTTGCCCATCCTCGAATTGCGGGAAGGAGTCCGTCGAGCATCGGGTTTTCATCTCATTATCGTCGAAGGGAAGGTGCTCATTTTGGGGGACACCACACTCCAAGTGAATCCAGACGCAAGGAGTCTCGCCGACATTGCCCTACAGGGTGCCAAGCTGGCGACCGACCTCGGCATCAAGCCCAGAGTGGCCATGCTCTCGTTTTCAAATTTTGGCGATAGTCGTTTGCCTGAGGCACGAAAGGTCCGAGATGCCGTGGCGATTCTACGACGCGAGAACAATGAACTGGTGGTCGATGGCGAAATGCACGGCGACGTTGCGTTGCTACCCGAGTTCGCCCACGCTAATTTCCCACATAGCCAAGTTCAGGGAGATGCGAATGTGCTGATCTTCCCGAACTTAGACGCAGCGAATATAGGGTTCAAACTTGCGGCGTATCTTGGCCAGGGCCGCGAAGTCATCGGGCCGCTCCTTGAAGGAATGAAGCACCCGGTTAATATTGCGTCGTTTAATTCGACACCGAGAGAAATCGCTAACCTTGCGGCGTTCAGTTGCTTCCGAGCTAGCGTTAGCTAGAGCTAATTTGACACGAGTTCGGCGAGTCAGGATCGCAAGTATGCTGACTCAATTCGGGTTAGGTTGGGAAGATGGCTGGAGAGACGTTCCGAGTTGAAGTGGTCGATGCGCGAGCGTTGGGTGGGCTACTGGCGATCCCTTCCCGAATCGACGTCACGCATCGACTCCTCTTCCGAGAGTCTCGGATCGTGGGTATGGAGGCAATTGAACCAGCCTACGAGAAGGACTATGACTCGTACCTGGACGACCGCCTGGATGGTCTAGCTGATCGATACGAGGTAGAAGCGTGGGGAGTAATTGTGGCTCTGGACAGAACGGGCCACCAGGTCGGCGGGATGGTGTTGGCGATCCATGACCCATCGTTTGAACTTCTAGCGGCACGCGCCGATCTGGGCCACGTTGTTGACTTACGTGTCCACCCATTGTTTCATCGACAAGGAGTTGGCAAGCTACTCTGGTTGGCTGCTGAGAAGTGGGCAAGGGAACAAGGAATAGTAGAATTGCGCGTCGAAACGCAGGACGTGAATGTCGGGGCTTGCGCTTTCTACCATGCGATGGGCTGTGAAATTCTCCGAGTCAATTGCGACGCCTATCCGATCGAGATGAACGAGGTCCAGGTGATCCTAAGCAAGCAACTAAGCCCTTAGTGGACGACGCGCTACCGGATTCTGGACGCGAATTCTGGAACCGTTGCATTCAAGATCGCGAGAATATCCGACTTAATCTGCGGCGTTAAGTGCACATACGGTTTCGTTGAAACTTCCGCCTCTAGCAGCTCGTGGAGCCGACGATAGACTTGCGTCCTTGCTACCGCGGGCAATCCAGAAAAGCTCGTCGAGTAGATCATCGGGCTGCAGGAATAGCGATAAAGCCTGCTCGCCAGGTCGAACTGAGCAAGCGAGCGCCCCTTTGGATCCTTCGGGTAGCTGGAAGCATAGCTGGTTGCAAATTCGGTGCTGCCAGCTATCCGTGATTGAAGCGAAGTCTCACCGGAACACAAAAGCGCTTCCACTAAGGATTCACAAGCTCGGTTGATTCGTCCGTTGGTGGAATCGGAGTGTTTGCCCGTTCCTGTGAGAGCCGGGGAAAAAACGGCTTCGTCACGGAGCGCATTCCGAGTGGCAAAGCTCGCGTTGGTGATCACGTTTTGCACAGCCATCTGATGTTCGGCGACCATGAGGGCAACG
>JBBRHU010000206.1:0-6286 GCA_038222255.1 Fimbriimonadales bacterium
AAGCGACAGGTTCTCAACTCTGGATGGGAATCCTGACGACCATTGGAGCATTTGTTGGCGTTGCCGTGACGGTGGCGATGGTCAACAAGCATTCAAACTCCGTATGAAGGCAGTCAAGAGATTCTTTCTGCTGATCTCAACGTTCTGCATTGTCTCCGGAATTCTGATTGCATTTGGATTGAAGGGGGAGCCGGGTGCAACTGGATTCGCCCTTGGAACGATTGCGACAGTTTCCAATTTTTTCGGTTTGTGGATGGCGATCGGAATCATCGGTGCGGATCCGTCGAAGGACCCAGCGGTAATCCCAAAGTTGCTACTCCGAGCCCTCGCTTTCCTCACAAGTTTGCCAATATTTCTAGTCTGTATGAGGCGCAGCCATGCGCTTGGACCAGTTGCCGATGGTTGCTTTATCGGCGGACTCGCGCTGGTATACTTGATGGCGATCAGTTGGGGCGTTCTTCGTGTCCAATTAGATTAACGCACAGCCATGGATCTAGTCCTCCAGTCCGCGCAGACGATGATTGCTTCTGAAAAGAAAGCAGAGCACATCACCATCGTCGGTGAATTTTTCTACATCGGCCTGGTCATCGTGATCCTCTTCGCTTTAATGGCCTGGGCAAAGCAAGGATTTTCGAAGAAGACGTTCACGAACCCGATGGCGAAGGCCTTTGAGCAGCTTTACTTGTTCATTCAAAACCTCTGCGTAGGCACGATCGGCCCGCACGGTGGAAAGTACATCCCGATGATCATGACGTTCTGGATGGTTATCTTTACGTCGAACGTTCTCGGACTGTTCTTCCCCCACACACCAACCGCCAGTCTCAGCTTTAACCTTGCGATGGCGCTCATCGCGGTCGGATACGTCCAGTACGAGGGCATTCGATCAAACGGCCTCATCGGTCACTTCTCTCACTTCGCCGGACCTAAGCTCCCGCTGATGATGATTCCAATCACCCTTATGATCTTTGTGATTGAAATTGTCTCGGAAGTGATGAAGAACGTTTCGCTCAGCCTCCGACTTTTTGGAAACATCCACGGTGGCCACGAAGCAGTCACCGCGATGAACAAGCTCGGCGAGTCAGTCTTTGTGCCGGTCGGAGCCTTTCTTCTCCCCGTAAAGATTCTGACCTGTGTCGTTCAAGCGCTCATCTTCTCGCTTCTTACCTGCGTGTACCTTTCCCTCGTTACGCACCACGAAGATGATCACGGTCACGACACCGCTGGCGCCCACTAGTTTTTAACCCTACAACTCAACACGTAAATCAACAGGAGAAACCTAAACACAACATGCAAGGATCAGTATTCGGAATCGGTCTCGGTCTCGCCGCTCTCGGCGTAGGCATCGGCCTCGGTCTCATCGGTTATGGCGCAATGCAGGGCATGGCTCGACAGCCAGAAGCCATTGGCAAGCTCCAGGTCAACATGCTCATCGCACTCGCGTTCGTTGAGCTTGTCTTCCTGCTCACCGTCTTCCTTGCTCCGGCAGCTGTCAACGTCGGCATTCAGACCGTCGCCAAGTAAGACAACCACCTCGCTTCGACCGCGCCAAACAGTGCGGTCGAAGCACATTTACTACAAATTAAAAGTTCAATGAGCACCGAGAAGAAGAGTTCAGTATCCACCGGAGCAGCGTTCGTCGCTGGCGTAGTCCTGATGGTGGGCGGTATGTTCTTGCGATCAAAGACCGAAGGGTTGAAAGAGTCGCTAGAGAAGATGGGGCTCCCCATCGACTTGGGAATGACGGTCGCTGTCATCGGCGTCTTCCTGATTCTTTTCCCTGTCATCCAGTTCTTCTTTATCACTCCTCTGGGCGATGCGATCAACGATCGGAACAACACGCTTGAGCAGACCTTTACCGAAGCTGAAGAGCTTCGTGCAGAAATGCAGAAGATGCGAGCGGACTACGAGGCTCAACTCGTTCGTACCGAGGCAGACGCTCGCGCAACAATTCAAGCAGAAGTGAAGAAAGCACAGGAACTCGGCGCTTCACTCCGAGCAGAAGCAACGAAGCGCGCTGATGAAATGATCGCGAAGGCCGAGCAAGAGATTAGTGCAGAAAAGGCACGAGCGATTAACGACATCCGTGTTCACGTGGTTGACCTTAGCCTCGCCGCTGCCGAAAAGATTATCGGAGAGAACATGACCACCGACCGAAACCGAAAGCTCGTTGAAGATTTCATCAACGGCGTTGAGGTGTCGGCTTAGTGGTTGATACGCGCGTTGCAAAGCGCTACGCGCAGGCACTGTTTGAGTCTGCGAAAGCGAAGGGTATCGTGGCGGAGGTTGAGTCAGATTTCCATCTGATTTCTGACACGCTCCACTCCGATGCCTCTTTCAGAGAGTTCCTCTACAGTCCGCAATACGGACGAGAGGACAAGCAAACACTATTGACGGCCGTCTTCGGCAAGAACGTGAATGTGCTGACTCTTGAGCTCACCAAATTGATGCTCAGCAAGCAACGCGAAACCGACATCCCAGGAGTCGCGAGTGAATTCACTCGACTTCGCCGGGATTCAGAAAAGATTGTCCACGCGGTGGTGACTTCAACCGAGGTTCTCACAGCAGATCAGAAGGCGGCCCTCGTAAGTCGACTTCAATCACAAACAGGTAAGTCGATCGAGGCTGAGTACAAGGTCGACCCAACATTCATAGGCGGCATCAAAGTTTCCTACGATGACTTCGTCCTCGACGGCACTGTAAAGGGTTCTCTCTCCAAGCTTCGAGAGCACCTACGACACGACTTACTCAAACAGGCTTAATCCACTAGGGAAAAGCACAGAGCACCCAATGGCTAGCATCAGACCAGAAGAAATCACGGATATTCTCCGCCAGGAACTCGAACGCTTCGAAACGAAGGTCGATACCGAACACGTCGGAACTGTTCTCCAAGTCGGAGACGGCATCGCTCGCGTCTATGGCCTTCCGGACTGCCAGATGGGAGAGCTCCTAGAGTTCCCTGAAGGCGTCATGGGCCTTGCGCTCAACCTTGAGGAATCGTCAGTTGGCGCCGTTTTGATCGGCGACGACACGAAGATCCGTGAAGGCGACTCCGTTAAAGAGACGGGCCGCATCATGGAAATCCCGGTTGGCAAAGGAATGCTCGGTCGCGTTGTAAACGCGCTCGGTCAGCCGATCGACAACAAGGGTCCCATCGCAAGCTCAGAGTTCAAGCGTATTGAAGCAATCGCACCCGGCGTTGTCGACCGACAGCCGGTGACCGAGCCGCTCCAGACTGGTATCAAGGCAGTTGACGCCATGATTCCGATCGGACGCGGTCAGAGAGAACTTGTAATCGGCGACCGACAAACCGGAAAGACCTCCGTTTGTATCGACACAATTCTCAACCAGAAGTCGACACACGAAGAAGGCGGAAGCCCGGTCTACTGCATCTATGTTGTCTGCGGACAGAAGATGTCGAACGTTGCACGAATTGTCCAAACCCTCACCGAGTTCGGCGCCATGGAGTACACGACGGTTGTCGTCGCTGCGGCTTCGGACTCGAACGCAATGCAGTTCCTCTCACCGTTCGCTGGTGCAACCATTGGCGAATTCTTCCGAGACAACGGCATGCACGCTCTCGTGGTTTACGATGACCTGTCGAAGCACGCGGTTGCCTATCGCGCCGTATCGCTACTTCTTCGACGACCGCCAGGACGAGAAGCTTATCCTGGAGACGTTTTCTACCTCCACTCGCGCCTTCTGGAGCGAGCGGCAAAGATGTCGGACGAAAAGGGTGGCGGTTCGCTTACTGCGCTTCCGATCATCGAAACCCAATCGGGCGACGTTTCGGCATACATTCCGACGAACGTTATTTCGATCACCGACGGCCAGATCTACCTCGAGCCCGACCTCTTCTTTGCTGGCGTTCGCCCCGCAATTAACGTTGGTATCTCGGTTAGCCGTGTTGGTGGAAACGCACAGATCAAGGCAATGAAGCAGGTCGCCGGTAAGTTGAAGCTTGAAATGGCTCAATACCGAGACGTTGCCGCGTTCGCACAGTTCGCATCTGACCTTGACCGTGCAACACAGCTCCAGCTCATCCGAGGTCAGCGACTTACCGAGCTTCTGAAGCAAGGTCTCGCAAGCCCGATGTCGGTTACCGACCAGATCCTCGCGATCTATGCAGGTGGCACTGGTGTCCTCGACACTCTCACCAATGAGCAAGTTAAGAAGTTCGAAAACGGTGTGATTAGCTTCCTGAAGGATAAGTATCCGGACGTGGTTGAGAGCATCCGAACAACGAAAGCAATCTCCAAGGACGTTGAAGAAACCCTGAAGAAGGCAATCGCCGAGTTTGCAGGTCAGTTCAAGGGCTAAACCATGGCAACGCTAAAGGAAATCCGAGGCCGCATTAAAGCGGCAAAGAACATCCAGCAAATCACGAAAGCGATGAAGCTGGTAGCCGCCGCGCGTCTCAAGCGAGCGACCGACCGAGTCCTTGAAGCGCGCCCTTATTCTGAGAAGCTCAAGCAGCTGATGGAATCCATTTCATCAGCTGGCGACCTTCCGACCCATCCGTTGATGGAGAAGCGCATCGTCAAAAAAGCTGCGCTCATTCTCATCACCTCTGACCGAGGCCTTGCTGGAGCATACAATTCGGGCTTGATCCGAAAGGCTACAGAGTTCGTCAAGAATTCTGGCGCAGACGTACAGTTGATCACGGTAGGAAAGAAGGGCACGCTCTTCTTTGGCAAGCGAAACTACGCGATGACTCACTCGATGAGCGTCCCTGCAAGTGGTGCTCGCCTAGAAGATGCTCAGACGGTGACCAAGCTTGCTCGACATCTCTACGAGTCGGGTGAGGTTGATGCGGTCTATGTCTGCTATGCCAAGTTCTTCTCGGCAATTCGACAGGTTCCGCAGATCGTTCAGTTGCTCCCAATCGAGGCACCTAAAACTGCTTCGTCAGCCTCGAACGCATCCTACGAGTTCGAGCCAAATGCGGAAGTTCTGCTCGAGACGCTCCTTCCCCGCTACTTCTTCACCCTCGTCTGGCAGTCGCTACTCGAATCCACCGCAAGTGAATTCGGAGCCCGAATGACCGCGATGACGTCTGCGACAGACAATGCTGGCAAGATGATCCAAAAGCTCACTCTCCAAGCCAACCGAGAGCGACAAGCATCGATCACCAAACAGATCCTCGAGATCGTTGGTGGTGCCGAAGCTTTGAAGTCTTAAAGCAATTTCCGGCCACCAGATGTATGTCTGGTGGCTTTTTGCGTTAGATGAGCTTGTAAAAGAAGATCGTCGTGAAGAGGACCCCCTTCATATCGACCGCGAACTCGGGCATTCGACCGCACTCGATCCACCCTTTTGCACGGTAGAACGATTCCCCGACCGAGTCCTCCTCTGTGTCGAGAAAGAGTAATCGGAGCTCAAGAGTCTTAGCATATTCCTCAAGTGTGGACAATAACATCGAGGCAACTCCGCGCCGCTGATAGCCAGGTCTCGTGAGCACTTTCTGAACCTCGGCCCGATGAAGTCCATTCGGCATAGTCGCCCTGCATAGCAGCGCGAAACCGACAAGCAACTCACCATCGAAGGCTGCAAACATCACCAAGTCCTGCCCTAAGGCAGCGAGTTTCGAGTTCCAAAATTCGAGAGACTGCGCCTGAGTCAGATCTGCAACAAACCCCATGGATGCACCGCCCAAAACGACTTCGTAGAAGAGTTCGGCCACCGAAGGGTTAGAGATTTCATCGGGTGCAGTAATGACCTTGACGTGAATTGACATTGTATACATTTTATTCCCTAACGGGGAGGTAGCATCCAGCGGCATGAATTGGTTGGTGAGAGAGGCAAATCCGGAAGACGCCGCCCAGATCGCAATGGTTAAAATTGCGTCTTGGAAGGATGCGTATTCTCATATTCTGCCCCCTGAGAAATTAGTCTTCGACGTGGCCGACGAGACGGCGAGGTTGAAAATCCGACTTGCCTTGCGGCAGAACTGCTTTGTTGGCGAAACCGATTCTCAGATCGCAGGATACATCACGTACGGCACTTCGGAAGTGATGAAGTTCCCGACCGACGATCAGATCTACTCACTCTACATTCACCCAGACGCCCACCGAAAAGGACTCGGGAGGCATCTCATCAAGCGAGTTGCTGAACACTACCGGGGCGAGGGAGTGAATCGACTAATCGTCTGTGTCTTCAAAGAAAACCCGCGAGCGATCAAGTTCTATCGAGCGCTCGGCGCAGAGTATCTCGGCGACACAACCTACACGATCGACGGGGTTGACTATCCCGACGAGGTTTACATCTGGCGTGATCTTAACAAGCTTAT